>JAQRMX010000064.1 GCA_028599125.1 Alphaproteobacteria bacterium
GGTTCATTTACGATGTTCAGGAGAGAAGTCTCATCAGAGATGTGATTTCGTGAATCCGGTGACGATTCTCTTGATAAAAAATGGGTAAGCCAGACTTCACGCTGCCACTTAACAAGAGTATTATGTCCCTTATGCGGTTCCGTTTTAAGGCATAGATGAAAGTGGATAGTTATTGCAGATAATTGTCAATGTACAGGCAAATGAAAACAGGCAATAAAAGACGTGGATAATATACAAGAGAAAGCAGCAAAAGCAAATTCACCCGGGTCCTTTACCTTCTCTGTTGCCCCCATGATGGGTTGTACCGACCGACATTGTAGATTCTTTTACCGTATTCTAAGCAAAAATGTACGTCTCTATACTGAAATGGTTACTGCAGATGCTGTAATTCATGGAAACAAGGAACGGCTTTTGGACTTTTCTATGGAAGAGAAGCCTGTGGCATTGCAACTTGGAGGCGGATCGCCGAAAAAGCTCTCCCTTGCAGCACGAGCAGGAGAAATAGCAGGATATCAAGAAATTAATCTCAATGTAGGCTGTCCATCTGATCGGGTACAGGCTGGTGAATTCGGAGCGTGCTTGATGGCAGAACCAAAGCGTGTCGCCGACTGCATCGCTGCAATGCGTGCGGCAATCAGGATTCCTGTTACCGTTAAATGTCGCACAGGAATTGATGACAGAGATAGTGAGGAAATCTTTGATTCCTTCATTGAAGACGTTTCAAAGGCAGGCTGTGACACTTTCATCATACATGCACGAAAAGCCTGGCTTCAAGGACTTGATCCGAAGCAGAACCGTGAAATTCCTCCCCTTGATTATGAGAGAGTCTATCGGCTCAAAATACGTCGAACGCACTTAAATATCGTTCTTAACGGTGGGATCCGTTCACTTGATGAAGCAGAAAAGCATCTTGATCATGTTGACGGGGTTATGTTGGGCCGTGCCATTTATGCAAATCCATGGATATTATCACAGGTCGATCAAAAGCTTTTTGGGATGCAAGCGCATGAAATGACACGGGAGGAAGCAATCATTCAGCTTTTTCCTTATATAGAAAAACAACTGGCTCATGGCGTATGGCTCAATCAAATAAGCCGCCACTTGACTGGGATTTTTCGTTCATTACCAGGCGCACGCACCTGGCGCCGCATCCTAAGCGAAAGAGCGCATATGCCGGGTTCCGGAGTTGAAATTATTAACGCGGCATTGCGGGCTCGTCGTCATGGGATTTCAAAACTATAAATTCCCTTTTATTTTTCTTCAGTCAGGGGGGAGAGGGCAGACTCCATTTTTCGGAGAAGGAAGACATAGCGTTTATAAAAATTAGCTGTGAAGACAACCGAGATAAACAGAAGCTGCATAAGAAGGAATTCTCCTAGATTTTATGAATCCTCTGGATTTCAGAAGGAAAAATATAAGTATGGAGACATACCGGTGCGTCAGGATAATATCCCATAGGATAGAAATATGATAAAATTTTGAGGGGCATGAATTATGCCTAAGACATGTAAGAGGAAGAGCGAAATTTATAATATCAGTTTCTAACATTTATTATGCCTTATCAGGAGGAATGGGAACAGACACGGAGCAGAACCGGAAAGAAAATCAATATAAATAAGAGCTGCTTCTGCCTCCATTGGATCTGTTAACTTTTTTGTGCAGGGGAGATTCAGAAGCCATACGTGATCATTGCGTTTTAGCTATATACATGAAAAAAGCGCATCACAGATTTGATGATCTTAAGGGCGTGCCCTGTCTTTCTGAATTTGAATATCTGCTTTTGCAAAGTGTAAAGATTGCCACCATAATTCCCAAATGGCATATACACATTCATTCAAACAGCTATATGAGAAAGCGGAGTGGCCGAAACAGGAAGACTATCTGAAAGCGTACGGGGAAAGGAGAGAGGATTTATAGGGGTTCATTTTAACTGCCTGATCCCTTGATTACTGATGATTTGTTGTTTCTTTATGAGCTTCCTTCTTTGCGCCCTTTTCAGAGAAAGACTTCTTACAATAAAGTTATAATTTCATTGTTACACTTTTTATGTATTGCATTGTCATATATCACCCCTCTATCTATTATCTATCTGTTTATTAACTTTTATCGCTATATATTACGTTATCTGACGTTTTTTTATCTCTTTCAAGAGTCCTGAATATTTTTTAGGCGATGAGGCAAGATTGCACAGAAGGAACGCTTCCGTAAGATTTTTTTATTTGCCTCCACTTTTTCATAAAACTGCATTGAGCTCGGAAGCCGCGAGCTTCTTGTTAAGCTTCTGTTAACCAAGAAAATTTACTTTTCATCCAGTTGGGGGAAAATGAAGCTGACAGCTACCCGTTAAGGAGCCGCATTGAAAAGCCTTTTTCTCTCCACTCTGGCCCCAGCCGTATCCATAGAAAGCTCGTTTCGTCAGGCAAGTGTACAGACAGGCATCGGGTTCGATTTTCTTTTGCGTACAGCGGAGCGGGAAAGTGGTCTGAAGCCTGACGCAAAATCCGGAACCTCCAGTGCCCTTGGTCTGTTTCAGTTTGTTGAACAGACCTGGTTGGATGTTATGAAAGAGGATGGGCTGCGTTTTGGTCTTGGTAATCTTTCTTCGCAGATTTTGCAGCACCCGTCCGGAGATTTTTTTGTAGATGATCCGGTAGTACGTCGTCGCATTATGGATTTGCGCAGTGACCCTCTTGTTTCATCATTAATGGCAGGTGCCCTGGCCGAGCGGAATGCTTCAGTGCTTGAAATCAAGCTTGAACGAAACCCAAATCCGGGAGAACTTTATATTGCTCATTTTCTGGGGGCGTCCGGTTGTGTTCGACTAATTAAGACGATCAATCAATCACCCGGCATATCAGCTGATATCTTATTTCCTCATGCTGCCGATGCCAATTTTGATGTTTTTTATAAAAAAGATGGGCAGGCCCGTTCAGCAGAGCAAGTCTATGATTTTCTTGTTTCAAGCCATGAAAATACCCGTAAGACTGTTTTTCTTTACGAGACTGCAGGGAATCTGGAGAGCCGGAAGTTCGCTTCCGGGACAGGCCTGTCACCAGAGGATATAAAAATGGTCAGATCACATGAAACCCCTGCTGTTCCATTCTCATGGATATGGCCGACAACGGGCTTGTCTCCCTATCTTCCCCTTGAGCGAAAAATTAATCAAAATGCAGCTCATGCGCTCTATACAACACAAATGAAAGCGGAATAAAAGCTTTACAAATCCGTCTGTAAAGCGCAGAAATATAAGTAATTTCAAGGTCATTTATAAATGATATTCTCTTTTCATAAAAAAGAGTGAAGACAGGAGATCAAGAGTAGTATATTCAGCACGGGTTCTTTAGTTTTTTTTTTTATGGATCTTGGTTATGCTCAGGACGATAGCTAAAATTTGGCCGCTTTTTTTTGCATTGTCTCTGCTCATGATCGGTAACGGCTTGCAAGGGTCATTGCTCGGATTGCGCGCTGGTGTTGAAGGTTTTACGACAACGGTTATTGGCCTTTTGATGTCCTTTTATTACGCCGGGTTTGTTGCCTCCTCTTTCCTCACGCCACGTCTGGTCAAAGAAGCAGGGCATATAAGGGTGTTTGCAGCGTTTGCATCTGTCGTATCCAGTATTGTTTTGTTACACGCTGTTTTTGTTGATACCCTTTTGTGGATTATCCTCCGCTTTATCGGTGGTTTTGCAATAGCAGGTCTTTATGTGGTCGTTGAAAGCTGGCTTAACGATATTGCAAGTAATAAAACGAGAGGCCGCCTTTTTGGAATGTATATTATTAATACCCATATGTGCCTTGGACTTGGTCAACTGTCCCTGACTATTGTTGACCCTTCAGATGTGAATTCTTTTATTTTTGTTGCTATTTTGGTTTCCCTCTCTGTTGTTCCTATTTCTCTGGGGAAAGGATCTCAGCCCATGGTTGAGCAGGTTGAATCAATGAGTATCATCTCTCTCTATCAAAAAGCCCCTCTTGGTCTTATAGCTTGTCTTTTCGTTGGAATGGCTCAGAGTGCATTTATGAGCATGGGAGCGGTTTATGGCACTGCGATAGGTCTGTCAACGAGTCAGATTGGCTTTCTTTTCAGCCTACCATTGCTCTCTGTCGTCATTGCCCAGCTTCCTATTGGAATTCTCTCTGACTATTTTGATCGTCGTTTGATGCTTGCTCTCCTCAGCTTCGTTGTTGCCTTTTGCGGTGGCATTGCGGCTATGATCAACCCAACGGAATTCGTATTATTAATGGCTCTTTTCACAGTTTACGGGAGCTTATCTGTCCCCCTTTATTCACTGGCTGTGGCACATGCAAATGATGTATTGCCTTCTAGTCAAATGCTTT
>JAQRMX010000065.1 GCA_028599125.1 Alphaproteobacteria bacterium
AAATCAGCTCCAGTACTTTGAAAAGCATATAATTTCCCACTTATTTTTCCGATGTTGTCAATTTTCGCTGTCGCACCTGACGTATAAAAGCCCGTTCCATCGACAGAAGAAATCAACCCCCAGATCTGATTCTTGAAAGTGAAATCAGCTCCAGTACTTTGAACAGCATATAATTTCCCACTTATTGTTCCGAGGTTGGAGATTGTCGCGTCTGCCCCTGACGTATAAAATCCCGTTCCATCGGAAGAAGTAACAGCGCCCTCATCATGATTCTTAAAAGTAAGAGCATCTCCCTCACTTTTGAGACCATATTGATAGCCGCTTATCGTCCCGTCATTCTCAATATTCGCTGTCGCACCTGATGTAAAAAGTCCTGTTCCATCGGAGGAAGAAACATCACCCTCCTTATGATTCTTGAAAGTGAAATCAGCTCCAGTACTTTGAACAGCATATAATTTCCCGCTTATTTTTCCGTGGTTGGAGATTGTCGCGTCTGCCCCTGACGTCAAAAATCCCGTTCCATCGACAGAAGAAACATCGCCCTCATCATGGTTCTTGAAAATGAGACCAGATCCAGTACTTTGAACAGCATATAATTCCCCGCTTATCGTTCCTTCATTCTCAATATTCGCTGTCGCCCCTGAGGTAAAAAGTCCTGTTCCATCGGAAGAAGAAACATCGCCCTCACCATGATTCTTGAAAGTAAAAGCGGTTCCTTCGCTTTTGATACCATATTCATGGCCGCTTATTTTTCCGATGTTTTCAATATTCGCTTTCGCACCTAACGTCAAAAAGCCCGTTCCAGCGGAAGAAGTAACATCGCTGTTTTTAAAAGACTTGAAAATCAGATTCTCTGCTGTGCTTCTGAAGCCATATTCATGGCCGCTTATCTTACCGTAATTATAAATCTTCGCGGACGCACTTGACGTAGAAAGTCCCGTTCCAGCGGAAGACGTAACATCGCCACTATGATCGTTCCTAAAAAGAAAAGCGTTTCCTTCGCTTCGAACAGCATATAATTTTCCGCTTATCTTACCGTCATTTTGAATAAACCCCAACACCCCTGATGTATAAAGTCCTGTTCCATAGCTGGACAAAATCTCTCTGTCTTTATTATTATTGAAAGTAAGATGGCGTCCTTCGCTTTTGAAAGCATATAATTTCCCGCTTATCTTACCGTCATTCTCAATATTCGCGCGCGTCCCTGACGTGACAAGTCCCGTTCCAGCGGAAGAAGAAACATCGCCCTCATCATCGTTCTTGAATATGAAATCGTCTCTCGTGCTTACGGCACCATATAATTTCCCGCTTATCTTACCGTCATTCTCAATTTTCGCGCGCCCCCCTGACGTGACAAGTCCCGTTCCATCGGAAGAAGTAACATCGCCCTCATCATCGTTCTTGAATATGAAATCGTCTCCCGTGCTTACGGCACCATATAATTTCCCGCTTATCTTACCGTCATTCTCAATATTCGCGCGCTTCCCTGACGTGACAAGTCCCGTTCCAGCGGAAGAAGAAACATCGCCATCATCATGATTCTTGAAAGTAAGAGCATCTCCCTCGCTTTTGAGACCATATTCATGGCCGCTTATTTTTCCGATGTTGTCAATATTCGCTTTCGCCCCTGAGGTAAAAAGTCCTGTTCCATCGGAAGAAGAAACATCGCTCTCTCCATGATTCTTGAAAGTAAAAGCGGTTCCTTCGCTTTTGATACCATATTCATGGCCGCTTATTATCATCCCGATGTTGTCAATTTTCGCTGTCGCACCTGACGTCAAAAATCCCGTTCCAGTGGAAGAATAAACATAGCCATCATCATGATTCTTGAAAGTAAGATCCTCTCCCTCGCTTTTGAGACCATATTTATAGCCGCTTATCATCCCGCCGATGTTATCAATATTCGCTTTCGCACCTAACGTCAAAAAGCCCGTTCCAGCGGAAGAATAAACATAGCCCTCATCATTGTTCTTGAAAATGAGACCAGATCCAGTACTTTGAACAGCATATAATTCCCCGCTTATCGTCCCGTCATTCTCAATTTTCGCTGTCGCCCCTGACGTCAAAAGTCCTGTTCCATCGGAAGAAGTAACATCGCTGTCTTCAAAAGACTTGAAAATCAGATCCTCTGCTGTGCTTCTGAAGCCATATTCATGGCCGCTTATCGTCCCGAAATTGTTGACTTTCGCTGTCGCACCTGACGCCGAAAATCCCCTTCCAGCGGAAGAAGTAACATAGCCCTCATCATCGTTCTTGAAAATGAGACCAGATCCAGTACTTTGAACAGCATATAATTTCCCGCTTATCGTCCCGTCATTCTCAATTTTCGCTTTCGCCCCTGATGTAAAAAATCCTATTCCATCGGAAGAAGTAACATCGCCCTCATTATGATTCTTAAAAGTAAAAGCCTTTCCCTCGCTTCTGATACCATATAATTTCCCGCTTATATCCCCATTATTTTCGTTTTTCATGTTAACCCCTGACGTGAGAAATCCTGTTCCAGCGAAAGAAGTAACATCGCCCTCATCATGATTCTTGAAAGTAAAAGCGGTTCCTGCGCTTTTGAGACCATATTTATAGCCGCTTATCGTACCGTAATTTTGAATAAACCCTAAAATCCCTGACATAGAAAGTGCTGTCCCATCGGAAGAAGAAACATAGCCCTCCACATGATTCTTGAAAGTAAGATCGAGTCCTTCGCTTTTGATACCATATTCATGGCCGCTTATTTTTCCGATGTTGTCAATTTTCGGTGTCAGCCCTGATGTATAAAGTCCTGTTCCATCGGAAGAAGAAACATCGCCCTCATCATGATTCTTGAAAGTAAAAGCGGTTCCTGCGCTTTTGAGACCATATTTATAGCCGCTTATCGTCCCTTCATTCTCAATATTCGCTGTCATCCCTGACATAGAAAGTGCTGTCCCATCGGAAGAAGAAATCACCCCCCCGACCTGATTCCTGGAAGTGAAACCAGCTCCAGTGCTTTGAACAGCATATAATTTCCCGCTTATTGTTCCGAAATTGTTGATTGTTGTTGTCGCCCCTGATGTATAAAGTCCTGTTCCATCGGAAGAAGAAATCAACCTCCCCTTATCATTCTTGAAAGTGAAATCATCTCTACTATTTTGAAGAGACATTGCAAGAACGGTGCTTGCCACACCAAGAGTCTGAGAAATAGAACCCCGTCTTTTCACCTCTATACTCATAGCGGGAATAGAGTTAGACAAAAGGAAGATCGTAATAAAAATCAAACGCGAAAAGAATCTTGACATTTTTTAACTCAAACAGACAAACACAATACAATACAAAAGATTGACTAAAAACAAATAATCTATAAAAAAATCACGCTCATATGAGCCTGAAAGATACAGGCTTTTCTAAGCGAAAATTAAAAATTTGTCCGGACCCCTTAATCTGCGTCTCTAATTTATATTGATATTTCCTTAAAAAGGCACATCTATTCCCAATTTCGTTCTATAGAATGGACTCTCAAAATTCCCTTCCTTTAATACAAGCTCTCCACTTGCATTTAGAACGGCTTTCTTACCAAAACTAAGCTTCAAAAGGCCACC
>JAQRMX010000066.1 GCA_028599125.1 Alphaproteobacteria bacterium
GGGGGACGGGGGAAAAAAACAGAACGCAAACGACCCAGAAACCCCTCATAAAGGGAAGGAGAGTGAAGATGAAGTGCCGCTAGACATGACGAAAAACGAACAACAAGAGCACGCTGCGCCGGGCTCTCCAGAAGCAGGCCTGACAAAATCCGGGACTCATAACACTGCTCAATTCCTTTCGGGTCTGGCAACATCTAGAAACAACCAGAAAAAAAAGGAAAAAAAGAGAGGGGAAAAAGAAAAAAAAGAAGCGCGCGT
Source organism: Alphaproteobacteria bacterium (assembly GCA_028599125.1). GTDB lineage: Bacteria > Pseudomonadota > Alphaproteobacteria > Rhizobiales > NORP267 > JAQRMX01. The sequence goes on from JAQRMX010000066.1 coordinate 259, forward strand.
TCACTCACGCAGCAACTCCAGAAACGCACCGGTACTGATAACACTCCCTGACCAAAGACCCTGGTCTTTTTCAAAGCGCAACCTAGCGACGACAGTTTTCTGATCATCGCGCAACTGCAACTCGGGACCAAAAAACGACCATGCCACAACCTGTTGGATAAACCCACGACATTCAGGTGAACGCACAACATGCCCGCCCTCTCCCTTCAGAAAACTCACCTGACACACACGCAAGCCCTCTTCCTCTTTCAGAACCCAATCCCCTGATGCATCCGCGACAAGCGAAGAGGGCTCTTCCGATCTCAACTTCATATCCGGCCCCAAAAGATCATTAAAGCTACGGGCAAGACGACTTAACGGACTATCAGAGGGCTTTTCAACGCGACCGAAACGCTCTTTCCTGAAGGGCACAAAATCAGAATCACCCTGAAAATCTCTGACTGCCTCCTCATGAAGAGACGAGCAACCGATCAGCGAAGTAAAAAGAAAACCAATGGAAACAAAAGAGAGGAAAAAACGCATCACATTTTCCTAAAAAAAGAGAAGACCGATGAAGAGATATTATTTCGCCAAAGACTCAAGTATTTTAAAGAAATTATAGACATTCGTAAAGAGCCAGGCATGATAAAAGCAGAAGAAAAATTGAGAGCATAAAGACAAAACACCAAAAATAAAAGAGCTATTCCTCCTTCTCTGCAAAATAAGAAAAACGACTAAAGCAAGTGACAAAAAAGAGCGGTATCCTGTTTCTCAAGCAGAGAGCAGCACTGAGAAATCCAATCATAATCATGATTGATCCGCTCCCAAAGACAGCCGCAGCACCAAGAAGGAAGTACACTCCAGGAGATCACAAAAATCATAGGTTCAGAAGTCATTTTTCCAGAAAAATTCCAGAAAAAAATCGCATGAACAGCACCAAAAATTCAGTGAAAAGGATATCACATTTAGGAAAAAAAAACGCACTCTAGACACATGAAAAATAGGAATCTATTATACACTTGAATCAAGATGAAAGCAAGGAAAACTTCATAAAATGAGGCTACCGGTACCATGATTTGGTGGGCATTTTTCCAAAAATAGGAGAAAATGCATGACCGATACCGACGGACACTCGATAGGGATATCACTTTCCGAAGAAAAGGGGCATTCGAATGAGAGCTGTGTCGCAGCAAACCCCGGAAGGGGAATTGTGGAAAGGAATCCAGAATGAGGACAAGCCCGTGCCGGAAAAAAGAAATAGCCACACTTTTGAAAGTCATCGCAAAAACAGCGTCTGCTCAGGAGACAAATCATGACGCTTGAGCAAGGCCTTATCTTCTTAATCATCACGAGCGTATTTGGTTTGCTTCTTTGGGGACGTTGGCGCTATGATTCCATCGCTTTCGGCGCGCTCATTCTTGCAGCCTCACTGCGACTCATTACCGTTGAACAGACCTTTGCCGGGTTCGGCCATCCCGCCGTCATCATCATCGCTCTGGTACTGCTCATCAGTAAGGGACTCTCCAATTCAGGGGCCATTGAACTCATCAGTGCCCATATGACGCGAAAAACCCAAAGCATGACAACCTACATCTCTTCCATGTCCGCTCTTGCGGCCTTACTCTCAGCTATAATGAATAATGTCGCAGCGCTCACCTTGCTCATGCCTGTAGACATAAAGGCAGCAAAAAAAGCGAAACGATCTCCAGCATTGACACTTATGCCACTCTCTTTTGCTTCCATTCTCGGTGGCATGATCACCTTAATCGGCACACCATCCAATATCATCGTAGCAACCTTCCGCGAAAAGGCTCTTGGCAAACCTTATATGATGTTTGATTTCACACCTGTTGGTATTGTAGTAGCCATTGTAGGGGTCATCTATATCGTCACGATCGGACGAAAATTGATCCCCGTTGATCGTATGGAAAATGACAGCCCCAAGGCCCTGCATGATCTCGCCGGTTTCATCGCAGATGCCCATGTGCCGGAAAAATCATCCGCTATTGGAAAAAAAGTGAATGAACTCTATAAGATCGCAAGTGAGCATGATGTCCATATCATTGGTCTTGTCCGAAACGGAAAGCGCCTTGCCGGATATGCTTACGCAGAAGAAATCATAAAAAATGATATACTGGTTTTAGAAGCCACAACCCCCTCTATTGAACCCTTTGTCGGAGCTTTGGGACTTGAATTTGCTGATAGCGAAAAACACAGAGGTTTTTCCGAGGAAAACCTGACCATGAGCGAAGTGATTGTTCCTGAGAACTCCCGTATCGCGTACCGGTCAGCAACAGATTTGCAACTCCCTGAGAAACATGACGTAACCTTGCTCGGGGTCTCACGGCAGGGACAACGGTTCCGCGAACAGGTTCCCCGTCTGAAAATTCATCCCGGCGATCTCCTCCTGCTCCTGGGAGGAAAAAATCAGCTAAGCGATGTCATCAATTGGCTCGGCTGCCTCCCTATCGCACAGAGAGATCAGAACGTTTTCCAACGCAAAAAAGCAGGATGGGCGGCAGGTCTCTTCGCTATCATGATCCTTTCATCCGCTATTGGAGCTGTGCCTTTGCCTGTGGCCCTCTCCATATGCGTTATTGCCTATGTATCACTGAAAATCATCTCCCCGTCCGAAATATATCAGTCCATTGAATGGCCTGTAATCATTTTGCTGGGATCTCTCATACCTATCGGCTCTGCACTTGAAACTTCAGGTGGAACAGCGCTTATCGCACAAACAATCATTGATCTGACCACAGGAGCCCCGATCATTATCGTTCTGAGTGTACTGATGATCGTCACCATGTGCCTTTCAGATCTCCTCAATAATGTCGCAACAGCACTGATCGCTGCACCCATCGCTCTTGATCTAGCCAACAAACTACATGTGAACTCGGATCCCTTCCTGATGGTCGTTGCTGTCTCCTCTTCCTGCGCTTTCCTTACCCCCATCGGTCATAAAAATAATATCCTTATCCTAGGCCCCGGGGGGTATCGCTTCAGCGACTTCTGGCGAATGGGACTTCCCCTTGAAATTCTCGTTATCCTCATCAGCCTCCCCATCATCCTCACTATCTGGCCTCTCTAAAGGGGAAAAAAGCGCACGCTTCCAGAACCTTATAATAAGGTAAAATTGCGCATTAAAAATTGGAACCCGAAGGAAAAAGTCTTAAAAACTGAATCCCCAAAAATAAGACCTCCCCTCCAGAGGCATGACCAACAGATTCCTCCAAAGACTTCAGGGCCCTTCCATAATTATCGACCGGTTCTGGCCTGTTTCATCGTCATCACCATTCCAGCCCATTGCACGATCACTGCTCTCCCCGTTAAGCCTGTCTCCATTCGCAAAACGCCATTCTCCGCAGGAGTCAGAAAGCTCTATCGGCTGCTCCATCCCCACAGACAGGCTTTCCAGGACATAGCGACCTTCACATACGCCAATTTTTAACGGAAGATGAAAGGCCTCAAAAGAGGCATAACCCTCTTTCAGATTGGACCAGAAATCATAATGAGGGTGTCCCTCATATCTCAGCAGATTTTCGGTTGTCATCCGGAAGGGAAAGGCATGAATCTGAAACGCCGGCTGATCACCTTTAAAAGCCTCCCTCGCCAAGGCGTAAATATCCGACATCACTGAATCCGTCATTGCATAACAACCGACAGAAGAACACGCACCATGGACCATCAAATAGCTGCCGGTGCGCTTAAAACTACGATCAAATTTATTCGGAAATCCCAGATCAAATGAAAGATAATATTTACTCCGGGGGTTCATATTTTCTGGTTTTACAATATAAAAACCTTCTGGGGATTGGTAATCGCCTTCTCTTTTCTTAGGCCCCAGAATACCAGACCACTGGCAGATCGGATAGGTAATCAGCAAAGTGTAAAAGCCCTTGTTATTCATTTTCCAAACTTCAAGCTCCTCACTTTCCTTGAAAATCCGGATCAGGATCGGAGATTCACTTTTGAGGCCTTTTTCCTCCATCTTGGATTTAATTTCATCGGAAAGGGGTTCCAAATGTTTGGGATATTCACGTTCGCAAGAAAATAAAAATTGTAAAAAGAAAAGAAAAACAAGTCTGAAAGCAAATACAAGCATGATTTCATCTCTCGGCACGCATCTATGATAAAAAAGGCACAAAATTAATTCTTATGCGATTATAAGAAAACATAATTTTTATCCAGTGTTTTTTTCCAGGGGGCAGAAAATAGGAACCATTCACTCTCTCACTTACCTCCGGGACACAAGAAAAAAACCTTTATCCTGACTATTCAGCCCTGCGTCAAAAATATTGGGACTTCAAATTCGTTCCAATTGCTTCATACAGATAAGGAAAGAAAAGTGAACGAAAAGTGAACGAAAAATTATCGCAGGAGATAAAAAATCCCATAAAGACGACAGACGCCAAAGAATGAAACAAGATTCATTATGTATCCTCAATAAAAAGGAGCCTTAATGAAAAACAAAAGACTAATCTCAGAGTCTTCCCGGGAGGAAAAACTCAGAAATCAGTCCCTATCTTCATGAATTTTTCCTGCCGGTGAATCCGTATCTCGTCCCGCTTCATATCGTCAAAGGAACAAAGCGCTTCAAAAAGCGAATCCCCCGTTGCCTTAACAATCGCATCGACATCACGATGAGCCCCACCCATTGGCTCGGGAATAACCGCATCAATAACACCGAAATGAAGTAGGTCTGCTGACGTGATCTTCATCTGATTCGCTGCATCCATGGCACGGGCGGAATCATGCCATAAAATAGAGGCAGAGGCCTCAGGGGATGCAACGGTATAGATTGAATGCTCCAACATCAGGACCTTGTTGGCCGTCGCAATGGCCACAGCACCGCCGGATCCCCCCTGTCCTATGATGACAGCAATATTGGGAACACCAAGGGAAAGGCAAGTCTCCGTTGAACGCGCAATCGCTTCCGACTGACCACGCTCTTCCGCACCAACCCCCGGATAAGCACCCGCTGTATCAATTAGAGATAGAACAGGAAGATCAAATTGATCTGAAAGTGACATGAGGCGCGCGGCCTTCCGATATCCCTCCGGCTTTGCCATCCCGAAATTATGCTTCAGACGACCATCCGTATCTCCTCCCCTTTCATGCCCGATGATAAAAACAGGACGCCCACGGAAACAACCGACTCCACCCTGAATCGCGGCATCATCAGAAAAACGACGATCCCCGCATAAAGGGATAAAATTATCCACTAGGCAGCTCACATAATGCGTAAAACGTGGACGACCGGGATGACGCGAAACCTGCGTTTTCTGCCAGGGTGTGAGCTTGGAATACAGCTCCTTAAGAGCATGCTCAATCTTCACCTCCAGGCACTTTATCTCATCGCAGATCGAAAAAGAGGCATCATGACGTGAAAGATCGCGCAAATCAGCCACTTTGCTTTCAAGCTCCGCAACAGGTCTTTCAAAATCAAGATAAGTTCGCATAGGTTCCCGTTAAAAGAGAGAGAATCCCCGGAAAACATGCAAAGGGGCAAAGGGAAACACCGTAAAAAAGAAAAACGGCCCCAACAATACCGGACAAACAGAGGCGTGAAGACAAAAAAACAACGCCAGAATAACAAGAATAGATTGGCTTACATCTCTCTTCCTGTCAAGCCTGACTCTCCTCTCTCCTCATCTGCACCTGACCGGAAAGAGGATGATAGGTCTTTAAAAGATGTTTGAGGCGAGAATCAAGAATATGAGTATAAATCTGCGTGGTGGAAATATCCGCATGGCCCAGCATCTGCTGCAACACGCGTAAATCCGCACCCCTAGATAGTAAATGACTGGCAAAAGCATGACGCAAAACATGAGGTGATACCGCTTCACGTGGAATCCCGACCTTACAGGCCAGAATTTTCAGATCACGCAAAAAAGACTGGCGGGTCCAATATCCGGATGTACCGCAAGAAGGAAACAAATAGGGGGCACGCGTATCAGGAAAAAGCCGATCATAAAAGGATAAATAAAGCGAAATAGACTGCTTCGCTGCGTTATTTAATGGAACAAGCCGTTCACGGCCCCCCTTCCCTCGGACTGTGAACATATCCAAATCTGACAATAACGCCGCCCGAGGCAGACTGACAAGCTCAGAAACACGCAAACCCGTCGCATACGCTATCTCAAGGAGACAATATAAACGCGCCGCCCCCATACGGCCACGCAGAGAGAGAGAGGGCTCTTCAACACGCTCTCTCGCCACACGCAAAAGATTATCTACATCCACCTCGCTTAAGGTCCGGGGCAAAGGACGTGCCGTACGCGAACTCTCCAGGGTCAGTGTCGGATTATCAGCCCGTTCACCTTCATCCAGCAAAAAAAGGTGAAACTGACGCAATGCGGATAAACGACGTGCGACAGAACTCGGAGATAAATTGGAGGAAGAGCTAAGCAAAAACAGATAAGCTTTCAAATCCTCAACGTTACCACCCTCTACACCCCGCTTCCGGTTTCGCATGAAATCACCATAGTGAAGAAGATCACGACGATAACTCTCTATCGTGTTATGTGAAGCGCCCCTTTGGGCAAACAACATCTCCAGAAAAGCCTCAATGTGATGAAATCCGTACAAGCTTTATCTCTCACCATGTGCCACACGCATGATTCCGGAGAAGAAAAATCACTAGGAAAAACGATATTCGGAAACCGTAAGGCAGCCTCTCATGAGAAACAGACACTACAGGCCTCCTTCAAAAAACGCCTGCCCGCTCGATCGAAAAGGAAGCCTCTGCGCACATCTTCCGTAAATACAGCATAGGATAACAATAATGGAACGCTCTGACAAGACACACAGATATCGTAAACTATCCCGTACGGCTCTCCTTGAAAGGCCTTCTCAGAAAAACAATTATCGTTCATAATATCTCTTCGTCTTCCTCATGAAAGAGCCGCGCAGAAAAAACAGATATTTTCGTCTCCCGGATACCGGGAGATAAAAGAAAACAACAAAAACGGAAATAAAGTGAATCAAGATCCAGAAGAATGGAGCAAAACGTGAAAACACGGAGCATAAATAATGCCTGAAATAATGAAAATTCTGTTGATCATCTTCCTGCTTTTACTCCTGTCAGCCTTTTTTTCGGGATCAGAAACGGCACTCACAGCAGCCTCACGGGGACGAATGCTCCAGCTGAAAAAACAGGGAAATCAAAGCGCCAAAGTCATCTCCCGCCTCATGCAGAACCGCAACCGCCTGATTATCAGCCTCCTTCTTGGAAATAATCTTGTAAACATCCTGGCCTCCGCACTCCTCACAAGCGTGCTGATCAATCTGTTCGGTGAAACTGGCGTTCTTTATACCACACTCATTATGACGCTGATCCTGATCCTCGCAGAGGTCATCCCCAAAACCTACGCTGCAAATAAACCTGATCAGGTGAGCTTGCAAATCGCCTGGATCATTTCTCCCTTTGTCACAATCCTCTCTCCCCTGACAAAAGCGATCCAGTATTTCACACAATTCTTCCTGCGTTTACTCGGAACTAGCGAAAGTGAAAAACAAACCCTGCTGTCCGCGCATGACGACTTGCGGGGAGCCATTGACCTGCATCATAGTGAAGGAAGCGTCATCAAAGTCGCACGCGACATGCTAGGAGGCATTCTTAACCTCAAGGACCTTGATGTCTCAGACATCATGGTCCACCGGACCAATATGCTTACGGTTAATGCCGATGACCAATCGGAAAAAATCGTTTCCACAGTCCTTTCTTCTACATACACACGCATTCCCCTGTGGCAGAAACAGTCCGAGAATATTATTGGAATTCTTCATGCAAAAGATCTGGCACGAGCCCTTATGGAAACAGAAGGAAGTTTGCCGAAGCTCAATCTCCTGGCCCTTGCAAAAACCCCCTGGTTCGTACCAGACAGCACGCCGTTGCAGGATCAGCTCAATGCTTTCTTGAAGCGTAAAGCACATTTTGCGCTCGTTGTTGATGAATACGGGGAAGTTATGGGACTTGTGACACTTGAAGACATACTTGAAGAGATTGTCGGAGACATCATTGATGAACATGATACAATCATCACGGGCGTTCAGATACAACCGGATGGATCAATCATTGTTGAAGGCTCTGTTCCTATCCGTGATCTCAACCGTGCGACAGAGTGGAACCTGCCGGAGGAACAAGCCACAACCATTGCGGGCCTTGTGATTCATGAGGCACGAATGATCCCGGAACAAGCACAGATATTCACTTTCCATAATTTCCGCTTCCAGATCCTCCGCCGGCAGCATAACCGCATCACATTGCTGAAAATTACCCCCTTGGACAAGGAAACCTAAACGATGGAAAGAGAACAGAAGAAGGAAACACAGGCAAGGACGTCAATTAAAAATACGGTAAGGATGGGACAAAGGAACAGCAAGGACAAAAAAATGGACCCAAAGCGAAAAAAGAAAGGGAGCAGACAAACCCGTCCCCCTACTCTTTCACAGATCCGGTTTCAAATGCGAGCACTATCACCTACGTCACAGACTCTTTTCACTGAAGACGGTGCTTACGGCTCTTCATCCGGGCTGCGAATATCCAGGGAAAGCGCATGAACTTTCTCATAAAAATCAGCATTTCCCAGAACATTATTGACCATCTGATGGCGCTCAAGACGAGATTTTCCGGAAAAAAAAGACGAAACAATCCGTACATCAAAATGCGTCTCTCCTCCCACCGATGCCACACTGGTGTGGCCCTCATGCCTACGCGATTCATCCGTGACACGCAAAAAAGAAGGCTGAAACGCTGCCGTCAACCTCTCCGTAATCATATCTCCAACAGACACAATCAATATTCTCCTTCACTAAGGGCAAAAATAATCTACCCAAATAACCCGTCCAGCATAATCTGGCAGACAGCTCGATAGCAACAAAAACAAAATCCATAAATAAGAGGGGACATGAAGCTCGATTCAAAATATTTTGATAACATACGCATCAAACCTGATAAAAAAAACAGCTCCTATCAGGAAGGATTGGAGTGCAACTGGAATGGCTGTAAAGAAATAGGGAAATATCCGGCTCCCAAGGGACGAAATAGGGAGGGCGAGTATTTTCAGCTGTGCCTAAAGCATATTCGCGACTACAATCGGTCATATGATTATTTTAGCGGAATGAGCGATGATGAAGTTGCCGGTTATCTCCAGAAAAGCCGAACAGACCACCAGCCCACCTGGGCTGTCGGTATGCGTACGAACAAAATGAGAACGAAAACAGAGAAAAATGCATCCCTGGGTCAGGACATGCTTGGAGACTCATCGGGGTTCTTCCGGAAGAAAGCAGAAAAAAGAAAAAAGAAAAAAGAAAAAACAACAGAAACAAGGATCGTGTATGAAGCGGAACGAAAAGCCTTCGGTATACTCGGCCTTAATGTTGATTCTTCTACCGTACGAATCAAGGATCGTTACAAGGAACTCGTGAAACGCCACCACCCTGATGCTAATGGAAATGACCCTTCGTCAGAAGACAAACTGCGTGATATCATACAAGCCTATGGTTATCTAAAGAGCATTAAGCGTTGCTAACCCTGCCCTTTCTCTAGAGCGCTAATCAGGAACGCATGTCACATATTTTCATTATACACGCTTCTTCCGTGTATATCCCTCCCCTTTCTGAAAAAACGGGAACCAAAAGATCGTAAAAGAGATGAAATCATGAAAGACATCATTGAGTGGGAAGCCCCTTCAAGCAGAACCCCAGACGACTGCAGAAGCAATAAACAGCCACAGCTACAGCCATGAATATAACCTCCCCGGGTACCCCGCCATCTCCTGCAGCACAGACGCTCCTTCCGGATACCATCGTCTGTATTCGTGATGTTTTCTCCATAGAGAGCAACTTGAAGGTTCCAGCCTATTCCCAGACAACAGAACATGTCCCTGAACTAGACCCGGATTATATATTCAATAGGGAAACGACCCTCTCCATACTCGCCGGATTCGTCCATAATCGCCGGGTCATGATACAGGGTTATCATGGAACCGGAAAATCAACACATATTGAACAGGTCGCCGCACGATTAAATTGGCCATGCGTCCGTATCAACATGGATGTGCATATCAGCCGCATGGACCTGATCGGAAAAGATGCTATCGCCCTGAAGGACGGACAGCAAATCACTGAATTTCGTGAAGGCATCCTTCCATGGGCGCTACAGAACAATATCGCCCTCGTGTTTGATGAATATGACGCCGCACGGCCTGATATCATGTTCGTCATCCAGCGCGTCCTGGAAGCCTCAGGAAAGCTGACATTGCTGGAGCAGAACCGCATCATCACACCTCATGCTGCGTTCCGGCTCTTTGCAACAACCAATACCATCGGGCTTGGTGATACGTCTGGCCTCTATCATGGCACACAGCAGATCAATCAAGGACAGATGGATCGTTGGTCAATCGTTAGCACGCTTGACTATTTACCGCATGAAGATGAAGTCAATATCATCATGAAAAGGACAGAGCTCTCCAAAAAGAAAGCTGATCGTGAACAAATTTCACGCATGGTCCGCGTGGCAACACTGACCCGTAATGCCTTCATGAATGGCGATCTTGCAACCCTCATGAGCCTTCGCACTGTCCTGACCTGGGCAGAAAATACAAAAATCTTTCTGGATCCCGCCATCGCTTTCCGTCTCTCATTTCTGAACAGATGTGATGAAAGCGAAAGGCCCACCGTAGCTGAATTCTATCAACGCTGCTTTGGCGAAAATCTCAGCGAGACAAATCGTGAAATGATGCTCACATAAGTTGAACGGTCCAGACCCGGCAACTAGCAAAAAACAGATGAACCAGAAAAAGATAAAAACAGATGCAGGAAAAAAATTCCGAGACGCTCTCATAGCGACGATGCAGGCCATCGCCGGAAAGCAGACGCTTCCTGTCACTCTTTTTGAAAAAAGCGAAGCACCGGAAGAAACAAAACTCTGCCCCCAGCTTGCTCCTCAAATGACAGAAGCCAAAATGGCAATAGCCAGAGGATATGCCGATTCCCTTGCGCTCAAATGGGCCTATCACGACCCGGAGTTACATTTAAGCCTGCGACCCCGAACTCAACGGGCGGCACAACTCTTTAATGACCTCGAACAAGTCCGGGTGGAGACTCTCGGAACCCTCATCATGCCGGGGATCATCAGAAATCTGTCCGCTATGATGGAACAGGAATTCAACACGGAACAAAACAAAAATAAAAAGAATAAAGACCCTCTCCTTTACGTTCTTCCGTTCTTCTTTCATCAAAAATTGACAGGAATGCCCCTCCCCAAGCAAGCACATAAACTCATGAGTGAATGGCAGGGATGGCTCGAGAAAAAAATCGGCAAAAAGCTCAATAATCTGACACCGGTCCGTCTTAATCAACGCATCTTCGCAAATGCCCTTCTAGAGCTTATCTCAGACCTGGAGCTCGATGATGATGATGATGATGATGATGAAAAAAATACCGATCTGAATTCAGATGAAAAAAAACAGAAAGAACTGGAAAATAAAGAAAAAAAAAGCAGTCAGAAACAAGATGAAAGAAAAGGCGTAGAGAAAAATCAAAACTGTGACAGAGACGACCATATTAAAAGTATAGATATGCCAGTGGAACAGAAAGACGAAGAAAGTGGCACCAGTCGTTTCGCTACGCCCGCATTTAACTCCGGTCAAGAAAACGGAAAAGGAGACGCTTATAAAACATACACGCAGGAATTTGACAATGTCTTCCATGCGCATGATTTATGCTCAGTTAAGGAACTACAACAGCTACGGAATGACCTTAACCAGCAGGCACAACATTCCCAAGGGCTTGTGACAAGATTGGCCAATAAGCTTCAGCGCCGCCTCACTGCCCAGAAACAACAATCATGGAGTTTTGATCTTGAAGAAGGCATTCTTGATGTTTCGCGCCTGGCACGTATCATTATTGATCCCACATCTCCGCTCTCTTTTAAGCGCGAAAAACAGTCTGATTTTCGTGACACAATCGTCACCCTGCTGCTTGATAATTCCGGTTCAATGCGGGGGCGGCCCATTACAATTACGGCCATCTGCGCTGATATTCTCGCACGAACACTGGAAAGATGCGGTATCAGAATAGAAATATTGGGATTTACAACGAGCACATGGAAAGGCGGATTATCAAAAGAAAAATGGCTCAGAGATGGTTGTCCTGAAAATCCGGGCAGGCTCAATGACCTTTGTCATATCATTTACAAGGAAGCAGATGCTCTGTGGCGGCACACAAAATGCAATCTCGGGCTGATGATGAAAGATAATTTGCTCAAGGAAAATATTGACGGGGAAGCCTTAAAATGGGCTCACCAACGTCTCATAAGATATAAAGAGCAAAGGAAAGTCCTGATGGTAATCTCCGACGGAATGCCCATTGATGACAGCACGCTTGCACATAATGCGCCGCATTATTTGGAACAGCATCTCCGCCAGGTCATTGAAGAGATTGAAACGCGATCTCCGGTTGAGTTGATTGCTATTGGCATTGGCCATGACGTAACTCCCTATTACCGACGCGCAGTAAGTGTTTCCAATGTTGAAGATCTTGGGAGTGCTATGATGGAAAAGCTCTCCAACCTCTTCCAGAAAAACAAAAGGGATCACAAGACCTGTTCCAGATTTACAGAAAAGCGGGACCTGAAAAAATTTACAAACGTGAAAAAAGCTTTCCCGACTGCTTCTCACCAAAAGCAAGGGCTATCGGGGAAATAATGCCGGATCAAATCACATTGAAGAGGAAGAAAAAAAAGAAGAAATCCTACGATAGGGAAGAAGTAAAATAAAACCCATCAGCATTTTGACTGCAAAATCACCCGCTGCCCAGCCAGCCCAACGCGGAAAAACAGGACCCCATTCTCCTAGAAAGATCGTGTTTTCAACTGCAAAAGGAGACACTGTCCAGATAAAGGAAAAGGATAAAGAAAAAGCAAGAGAGAAAAAAAGAACTGTATCCAGAAGCCCGCCAAAGAGAGACGAAATAAAAGGGGCAACCCACCAGCGCCGATAACGTAAAAGGTCAAATAGCGTAACATCAAGCAGTTGACTACATAAAAAGGCAACCGCTGAAGACATTACAAGGCGCGGCTCTGCAAGAAAGAATGAGAAAACGGACGCAAAAGCAAATCCAACAATAACAACATAGCGTGCAACACGGGCCCCAAAAAGACGATTTGTGACATCCGTCACCAAAAAAGAAAGAGGATAGGTAAAAGCCCCCCACGTCAAATAGTCGGCAAGCCCGAAAAGGTAGACTGGAAAGGAAACAAGTATATTTGAAGACAGAATGATAAAGCAGACAGACGCAACAGGAAGAAAAAGAGGCCCCAAACGGGACACAGCGTAGCGCTCCACGCACACCTAAATTGCAACAGGGGGGACCAGGGATCTGGCTTTCAGCAAACGCAGCCTTACACGCTTCACCCGGCCAGAAAGATCCGTGTGCCTTGCCTTGAGAAGGAAGGCATCAAGACCACCACGATGTTCAACAGAACGCAACGCATGAGCACTGATACGAAGGGAAATCGTCTCCCCCAACGTGTCACTCAACAGGCTCACCTCACACAAATGAGGCAAAAAACGACGACGAGACTTGTTATTCGCATGGCTTACATTATTGCCACTTAAGACACCTTTGCCCATCAATTCGCAACGCCGCGCCATGACGCTCTCCCTTCACTGCATTTTCCTGTAGCAACCTTACAAAGAAGCCCTAGGTCAGAATCTCAAACCCTAATCATGCGCATCATAACAGGGATACGCTCCCCCTAACGGAAACGAATCCCGCCGCAACAAGTATCTAGCTCCGGCTAAATAAAAACAAAAAGTGTCAAAACAAAAGCAAAAATTGTCAAAAACGTATTTTTCTTTTAAAATAGTTCAATTTAAAAAGCAAGAAAGAGGTAGATAAAATTACACAAAGGAAAAACTTTATACTAAAATATATCTTCCCTAACCTCGGACCTCACCCTACAAAAACAAAGAGAAAAACTCCTAATACAGGAAATCTGAAAACGGCTTTCTTTCTTCATATTCTGCTCTGGCTGAAAAAAAATCGGGGAAAAAGAAGGAAAAAAAGTAATTCTGAAAAAGTGAGAGAGAAGAAAAAACTATCATTCTTCTATTCTGTCATCATCGGTATCCTCCTTCCTTCTCAGGATGGAATACCGGAAAAAAAGAAACAGTCGGGGAAAAAGAAAGCGTACTCGCTCTTCCTTCCTTCATGGTGTGTGCTACAGTTAAGAAAGCAGCAGAAGAAAAGCCTTAAAAAACAAGGTGCGCGAACAAGAGAAGGCGGCTAAATATTTCCTGAAGAGGGAGAAATAGGCCTGCCGAAAGGAAACATCAAGGCGAAGATCATGCCCTTCATCGTGACAGAAAACTGTATAAAGTGCAAATATACAGATTGTGTGGAAGTCTGCCCGGTCGATTGCTTCTATGAGGGCGAAAACATGCTCATCATTCATCCCGAAGAGTGTATTGACTGCGGGGTTTGTGAACCGGAATGTCCTGCAGAAGCTATAAAACCCGATACCGAGCCAGGGCTGGAGGACTGGATAAAACTCAACGCTGATTATGCAGGAAAATGGGCAAATCTGACCAAAAAAAAAGACCCGATGGAAAACGCCGAAAGCCATGACGGTGAAAGCGGAAAGTTTGAGAAATATTTCTCTCCACTGACGGGTGAAGGTGATTGAACCGGTTGGAAAGATCAAAAAATAGTAGGTAAAAGAAGCCGCGCAGGACAGGAATGAATTCTCCCTAGCCCTTATAAAGAGCCTGTTTTCTTTCCCCTTCTTCTTTTCCCCCCTACAAGAAAATAAATCGCTCTCCAATGTAAAATTCTTTCGTGCTTAAATTTCTTTCGTGCTATTGTTAATTTCTTGGTATGAGGGAGTAATCTTTTCCAATGCTCATTTCTCAGGTGAATTGTTTCATTTTTATGCGCTTTTGGGGTTTGACGTTTTGATTGTGATGTATAGAAAATACATCAGGAGCGACGACGTAAGAGAGAAGACTGCATTATGATTTCGTATCGGGTATGATTCCAGTATATCACATGTCAGTCTCAACATGATAATTCTGACATAGAAATTCTGACTTGAGGCGCGGCACTAACTATTGAACGCACAAGGTCAATTTTTATACATACAGGAAAATGTTGAGAAAAGAATTCACATTCTTTGAATGCTTTATCGCAAATGCAGGAAATATCCGTATTCAGAGAAATTTTGCCTGTTTGAGCCGGAACAGAGTGCAATTGATTGGTAAAAGGGAAAAACGTCTCCCTACCAAGAAGAAAGGAAAGTGAAAATTATGAGCGTGGGAGAAAAAAAATCTCTTCAGAAAGAAGGGTTTCGGGCTGGTGAAAATATCGTTTATCCTTCGCATGGAGTTGGTCAGGTTCGTGAAATTGAAACACAGACAATCGCCGGAGCCACTATAGAATTCTTCGTTATTGACTTCATCAAAGAGAAAATGACACTGCGTGTACCAACATCGAAATTCCGGAATGCCGGTATGCGCAAACTCTCGGAAGAAAGTGTCTTTGAAAAGGCAATGAATACGCTTGGAGGACGGGCACGCGTGAAACGGACGATGTGGAGTCGGCGCGCCCAAGAATATGAAACAAAAATCAATTCCGGTAACCTGATTACCATCGCGGAAGTTGTACGTGATCTGTATCGCCTTGATAGCCAGCCAGAACAGTCTTACTCAGAGCGGCAGCTTTATGAAGCGGCCCTGGATCGTGTCGCACGTGAAGTCGCCGCAATTCGGCAAGTCAGTGAAGAAGAGGCCGTTAAACTTGTCAAAAGCTATCTTGCAAAAAACATTAAACGGACAAAAACATCAGAAGACGAAGGAAGGAACAATCAGGAGGAGGCTGCTTAAAAAAAACCTTGTTCAATCCCAAAGCCAGAAACTGACTTATATCCCCGTGGAAAGCAGGTAAAACCAGACAGGAAGATAGCAGGAAAGTACAAGATTCAATAAGTTGCTATCTCCTTAACTTTTTACCCCCATAGCTTCTTCGGAAATTTTCTTCCGCAAGAAGACGTATCCCGTCAAAAAAGATCGTCTGAAAAACACAGAAAAAATGAACCCGGGGGGGGCAATTAAGAAACAGGCAGTAAGGAAATAATGTCATAAAAATAAATCACGATGAGAGATAATGCTTTCTGATCCGGCAGGAGCTCCCTTTAAAAAGGCTCGTCTTACCTGATCTGAACAGAATGACATAGGAAAATATGAGAAGTCTCCGAGGAAAATTCGTATTAGGAAAAAATCCGGCACCTTCACTCTGGCGATAAAGACACATTACCAGTCCGTAATTATCTTGACCGGTTGGCCCGGCTCCACTTTCTCACCAGCCGACAGGCCGTTCAACAAACGGAAGGCCTGTTCTGCATGATCGCCAAGGTGAAAACGTGATGAGAGCGAGCGAACCGTATCAGTCGGCTGAGCAATAACAATACGAAGGCGTAAGGGAAAAATGTGCGCAACTTCTTCCTTCCCCAAAGGACGCAAACTCCTCACAATCGACTCAAATGCCCTCTCACTTTCTTTCGGCATCCCCCGACGGGCAAGCAGAAAACGAAAAACTTCAGTCTCATTCGCACGCAAGGCCGCCATGCGATAGGTCCACCCCCCGGATCGAGCCGATCCATAAATAAGCGGATAATGGCCTTGACCTTCCTCCTCAAATGATTTGAGAAGAGTAATGCGCGATCCCCAGACAGAACGAACATAAGTCTCCAGATTATAATATTCGCCTTCAAGAAACACACCATCAAAGCGCATGGCCGTATCATCAGGTCCAATCGCAAAGACAGCATCTTTTGCGTTATAGAGAGAAAAATTCCTTGGAACGCTGAAAGTTATCTTCATTCCGGTATGAAAGAATGAGCGACCACGAACATACCCGTCCCGTGGACTATCGCTATAGATCATTCCGTCAATCATTCTCAGATATTCAACACGATGACGCTTTCGTTGCTCCGGGAAAAAGCCCATCTCATGCGCTAGGTCCCAGAGACGATTAATACGCTCCGGAGGAGAGGGATGTGTTGTACTGAGCAATTCACTCCCTGCATGTTGACGACCAAAACGCCGCTTCCGGTCTTTTGTGTCTCGGATTATGGATTCTAGAAAAGAAACTGACGCGAAAGGATCAAATCCTGCTTTTACAGCGATCTTCATCCCAATCTGATCGGCCTCTAATTCCTGTTGCCGGGAAAAACGTGCAAGAAGATCTTTTTTTCTTCTCTCAACAAGACGATTCTCGGAAGGGCGCTTCAGAAACACCATTTCCTCATGCCGTTTTGATGAATGAGAAGCAACGAGATGACCAATTTCATGCGCCAGAATAGCCGCCAATTCATCTTCATCATTCACAAGCGCAAGTAGCCCGCGTGTCAGATAAAGATGCCCTCCGGGTAATAAAAATGCATTAACAAGTGGTGAATCAAGAACAAGCACTTCACAATCGGGAAGGGGTTTATCACTATAATAAATTAACCGGTCAATCAGAGATTTTAGTCCCACTTTCAGCTTGGGCAAGTGGTAAATTCCACCAAAAGTCAATAAAATGCGCTGATGCTCAGATGCGGTAACCTCACTTTTTTCCCTTCCCGTGCCTGTCCACTTGAAACGTGATTCAACGGCACTATCCGTTTCAAAAACAGGGCGTGATTCCGACAAAAAATTACAGCCAAGAATAAAAATAAGCGGAAGACCGACAAAAAATCGCCTGAGGAAAAAAAAAGGAACAGAAGAAAAAAATTTCATTCAAGAATCTCAAGAAAATCAGGGTTACTAAGGGTAACAGCCGGACCGTTAACCTCTTTGATCCAGCCCCGAAAACGCACGCGCCTACCTACAAGATTTTCTGTAGAAACACCTCGGGCAGCGAGATTATCTTCCTGGCTCAATGGAATCATAAGAGTTGAGTCTGCCTTCCAGTCAGGTCCAAAGTCAAGAAATATAACTTTTCTGCCCCGCTTTACAGAACGCACCCGACCTTCAATGATTTGAAAACTATCAACAAACGGGATCAAAAGGACCGGAGGGTCTGCAGGATAAACCTTAAAGATGGCTTGTCCCCAGAAATGCCGGCCTGCTGAACGAGCCCTCTCTTCTGCCGCAAGCAAAGCAACAAGACAGGAACTCCGGCCTGTAATCGCAGATACACGCGCAAGCCCTTGCGTAATCAATTCCTTTTGAAGCCACAGGGCTGCGCCTCGGAATTCATACATCACATGTGCACGCAAGCGGCCATAGCGATCAACAGGATCATCAAATTGGAAAAGACTGAGTATATCGCCAGGTTTCAATTCACGGCTTACCAGATCCTTCACATCCGCAAACCCCGATTGAGCGGCAGAAGGAACAGAAATATCAGCCAAAATCACGTTTCGATTTCCTTCAATATGCAACGTTAAATCATCACCGAAAAACAGAAAACGAGCTTCAACAGAAGGAGAAGAAGGCATACACGGAGAAAAACGATCCGCCCGAACAGGAGATGACGCCAATGTCACAAAAAGCAGAAAGAGTAAAAAATATCCGAAACGGACCATAAAACAAACCACCGAAACCTGTTTTCTCCATAATTTCTGTACCGCAAGGAACAAAACTTCTTTTATTACAGGCCCTTTCCAGAAGATAAAAACGAAACATCGCAAAAAATAAAAGAGGAAGGCACAATTCTCCTTCAACTTCATACAGAATTTCATCCATAAATAGGCTAGACACAATAAAGCATTTAGTTCTGTGAATTTCGGGTTTTACGAATTTTAGGAGATGCAAATTTCATTCATATGCTCCTGAAATTTTACAATCTGAGAACAGATCTCTCTACCAATAGAGAAAATACAAATCCGAACCGGGCACAAGACGACGTCATTTTGTCCCTTTTTCCTCAGATAAAGTCTCTTCATTATCCGAATTAGCGGCATGATCCCTCATGCCGCAACCCCTGTCTTCATAAGAGAAGCCGGCCGAATACGAATCCCGAACCATTGACAGGCGGGTGGCTCCCGGTACGGGACATAGAATGTACAAGGGCGCACCGGGTTGTGATTTCAAAGCTTTCATTCCTCATATCCGTGAACCAGCCTCATGAAGACAAAAAAACAGGCCTCCTGTACACAATTCAGGGAATAGTTCTACCTTCATGACATTCCACAGAACCTGTAACGAAATGCTGTTGCAAAAAGCAAAAGACGCTTCGCATTGTACGCGAAATCACAGGCTATCAATAATTTTCTTAAAGCAGACCCTGCCGCGCCAGCTTAATCTCACATAGAGCACCTGCTCATTAGTGACATTTTCCTTTTCCACCTCTTTGTTCCCCGCGCGCTATCATCTTTCCGTCACGCCGCACGCTTCCATAGCCAGACTTATTCAGTCCGTTCTGGTGGGTATGGTGACCCCGGCGCGATTCGAACGCGCGACCCCCAGATTAGGAATCTGGTGCTCTATCCTGCTGAGCTACGGGGCCGGAAAAATCCTCTTCAATTTCCGGTACATCCTGATCAAGGCGAACAGCGTCCCCTGATATGCTCCGGGTACAGTGACGGCCCCGGAAACACACTAAATAGTAAGCCGACAAGCATAGAGGAAGAGCCTCATAAGTGAAAGAGTATCCTTGCAATTCCTCCATTCCCTCACATTCTTTAAAGAAGAGACCGAAATTCTACTTTCTATACGCATGATCTATACGCATGAGATTCATACATATCAGAAAACAAGGGACACACAGATTCTGAAAGAACATTAAGAAATAAAACCCGGATTCCTGGAACAAAACAGCGTTCTTACCTCACATCAACAGTCAATACCGGCAGAATCATAAATCAGAACAGGATAGAAGGCCGGCACAGGTTCAAAATCAGTTCCCTTTCCAGAAAAAATCAAAAGCCTTTCAGAAAAAAGAGTTGGTTCACAAAAGCGGAAGCACATCAACTGTTTCCTTTTTGCCCTGTGCCTCTATATAGCAGAATAATATCAAGCAAAACGGGAAAAACAGAAAATCATGAAAGCTTTACATTCGCGACCTATTATGATTTTATGAAGTGATAATGAGCAAAATATCTACCGGATTTGTTTCGTTAACGCCTATTATGGCTAAAGTGCGACCGATAACTGTTCAGTTAAATTCAGAATCTTCACCTTTTCTCCAAAGGAATGCAATAGTGCGTAACTGGCTTATATCTCTCAAATTGATTTAGGACACAAGTTCTGATTCAGATATACGTTCCGCTTTCTTAATAATAATAGCTAATGGTGATATGCAGCGCGGCGCGGAGGGATATTTGAATTTAGAAGACAGGGCGAAGATTTTGTATAGTGTGAGGCTTGATCAACCACAGAACACTCTGGATAACTTTTTTAGAGCTCGAGTATCTGGTGATCTTGAATTGTTTGATAATGCTATTAGAAACATTAGACATTGACGTGTCAATTCTTCCTTTATAGTTTAACCTTTTTTCGGAGTTCCCAGGTATGCATCTCAAGATATTCAGTGCCACCTTAGCCTGCCTTGCGTTGTTAGGTATGGTCAGCCCGTCACAGGCGGAGAAAATGACCAAGAAAGAGAAGATAAGCAGGGAAGAAAAATGTGAGATTAAAAGGCCTGTTATCTTTGCAGGACTGGGCTGGGACTCCAACGCTTTTCACGTCGCCGTCGCACGCCATATCATGGAAAAAGGATATGGCTGCAAGACAGACCAGCTCCCCGGCTCCACAATTTCTCTCCTCAATGGCCTCATCCGTGGCGACATAGATATCATGATGGAAGTTTGGGAAAATAATGGCATCAAAGCGTGGGAGAAAGCTCTCAGGGATAGGAAAGTCATTAATGTCGGTGTCAACTTTCCTGACTCCAGACAATCATGGTATGTGCCTCGCTATATCGTAGAAGGAAAAAATGCACCAGCAAAAGGTCTGAAAAATGTCTCTGATCTGTCGAAATTCAAAGATGTCTTTGCCGATCCCGAAATGCCTGGGAAGGGACGTTTCTACAATTGCGTTGCCGGTTGGACTTGTGAATTCATTAATAGCAAAAAATTCATAGCCTACGGGCTTGATGCTTCCTTCACAAATTTCCGCCCAGGAACCGGGGGCGCCCTTGCCGCAACAATTGAAGCGCACATCAAGCGGAAACGTCCGATCTTCTTCACCTACTGGGAGCCAAGCAGTTTAATCAGTAAAATCAGGGATCAGATCATTCCTCTGGAAGAACCACCTTATGATAGCAAAACATGGAAAAAAATGATGGAACGAGAACATCCCCGGAAGGCAACAGCCTATCCTCCCCTCGTCGTCTCCATCGGTGTAAGCGTTAAGCTTGCCACAGAGGCTCCGATGCTCATTGAATTTCTCAGCAATTACGAAACAAGCACCACGCTTATAACAAAAGAACTTGCCTATATGAGGTCAACCGGCAGCACAGCGGAAGAAACAGCAAAACATTTCCTTAAAACAAAAGAAGATATCTGGACAAAATGGGTTCCAGTGACCGTATCAGAGCGCCTCTCAAAAAAAAAATAAAGCAAGCGCGGGGAATTCTGGTCCTTAAAGTCGAGGTTTCTAAGAAATTTGTCCTATAATTTTTTCTCATTTTTCCACCGATAATCTCCCCGTTTGAGAGTAAGATCATGTTTCCCGATTTTGGACGCTATGTACAAAATTTCATCAATGAGAATGTCAACTATATCATCTTCAATTTCGGGGACTCATTTGAGGCCGCTGCCAATTTCCTTTTGATCTTCCTGGTCGGACTTGAGAGGGGACTTCAGGCCATACCTCCATGGGCGATAATCTGTCTTGTCGGATTACTCGCTTACACGGCAGGCCGGAGAATTACAATGGCTCTGCTCCTCATGTCTCTGATGTTTTTGATAGGCGCGCTCGGCCTTTGGGATCAGGCAATACAGACTGTCGCAATCATACTGATCGCCATCATGATTTCTGTCATTATTGGGCTTCCGACGGGCATTTTGATCGCGCGGTCTTCCTTTTTTTACACTGTGATTACACCTTTTCTTGATTTAATGCAGACAATTCCAAGTTTCGTTTACCTCCTTCCGGTTGCGATGTTATTTGGATTGGGCAAAGTTCCCGCGATTCTGGCAACAGTCATTTACTCCACACCACCACTTGTCCGGCTCACAAGTCTGGGGATCCGCAGTGTAAATGCAGAAATTATTGAAGTTGCACGGGCCTTCGGCTCAACCCCTTCTCAAATCCTCAGAAAAGTTGAAATTCCTTTGGCTTTGCCGTTAATTATGCAGGGCCTCAACCAGACCATAATGATGGCACTTTCCATGGTCGTTGTTGCCTCAATGATTGGCGCAAGAGGTGTCGGGGAAATCATATTACTCGGCTTGCAAAGAAATGATCCCGGGCAAGGCTTCTTAGGGGGAATTGTTATTGTTATCCTCGCCATTATCTTTGACCGAATCAGCCAGTCATTCGGTATCCGCATGCAGGATTACAAGCGGACTTCATCTTAATGAAATCACAGATAGAAATCTCTGACCTTTACAAAATTTTTGGTCCCAATCCCGAAACCGTTCTGAAACAGGCCAGAGCAGGAATGGAGAAAACAGGGATCCTTGAAAAAACAGCACATACAGTCGCCCTTTCAGGCATAAACCTGAAAATCGAAAAGGGCGAAATTTTCGTCATCATGGGCTTATCAGGGTCAGGAAAATCAACCCTGCTCAGGCATTTCAACCGATTGATCGAACCCACACACGGGCGTATTTTCTTCAACGGAACTGATATCATGTCTATGTCTCCCGCAGAATTGAACATTTTCAGGAAGAGACGTATGAGCATGATTTTTCAACACTTTGTTCTCATGCCTCACCGCATGGTTATTGACAATGTCGCTTTCGGGCTTGAAATCCAGAAAATTTCACGGAAAATCTGCTATGAAAAAGCAAGAAAATGGATCGAGATCGTTGATTTGCAGGAGTATGAAAGGTCCTATCCAGCTGAATTGTCCGGAGGTATGCAGCAGCGTGTCGGAATTGCACGCGCCTTATGCACCAATCCTGATATTCTGTTGATGGATGAAGCCTTTTCTTCTCTGGATCCCATGATTCGGTCCGAAATGCAAAATAAGCTCCTTACGTTGCATAAACAACTCGGAAAAACCATTATCTTTATCACTCATGATCTTGAAGAAGCGCTCCACCTCGGACATCGCATCGCGATCCTCAAGGATGGCCAAATTTCCCAAATCGGTACACCATCGGAAATTCTTTTCAAACCAAAGGATGACTACGTCCGGGGCTTCACCAAAAATGTAAACCGCACACGGATACTTCCCATCCGGACGATTATGCGGCCTGTCCCCCTCCAACTCTCCGGAGAAACCATAGAGAGCGCTTTGCACCATATGCAAAAAGCCCATGTTAATCACGGCTATGTTGTCATGGACAAGAAATATCAGGGGATCGTTTCACGCAAACAACTTGAAAAAATCCCTGAAGAGCAGCGCAAAAACAAGGCCCTGAACGTTATAGAAACGCAAAACGGCCCCCCAACACTGGATTCCAGCATGACAATAGATAAAGCCTTGATCCCCGCTTTACGATATAATCACGACCTCCCCGTCATGAACCTAACGGACGGGCAACTATACGGAATCATTACCCGCGAGGATATCGCCTCTCTTCTTGACAAAAAAGATTGGGACACTGCTCCTATCCTCCCCTGAAGACTTAAAAACACACTCCTGACAGAGTGCGCCCCCTGAACACCGAGAAACACCCGCCAGTCCTCTTCTGGCACACCAATGCATCATTAATTTTCTCTTTGCCCGCAAACGCTTTACCCACAAGCTCAAACCAACCTGGACAGAATTTATTTCCATGACATTTTCAAAACGCTATACTGTTTTCTCATTCTGGCCTTCATTTTTTCGGACGTCCTGATATTGCCTCCGCTGTTTTCCCGGACGTCTTGTGGAACAGCCTTCTCCTGGGAGTGAATTGTGTTACCGTTCATATTTCAACAAATCCCCTCTCGTTACTCTGCAGCGAACATGTCTCAGATCGCACGCCTCTGCGGGTTTCTGGCGATCCTTCTCTTTATGGCCTTTTCAGAGTCCCCGGCCTTTTCAAAGTCATTAAGCGCCGCAGAGGACGCCACACCGGAAATTATCTCGAAAATTCAGGACCAACCGGTGCTTGCGTCTCTCTCTCCGGCACAAACCGGAATAGAAAAAGCGCAAACTTACAGCAAAGAAACATCACCAAAGCTTCATGCTATCAGTCTTGAGCTAGATAAGATTGGCACCTCCCTGCAAGCCGGTATCATTCGTGATGATAAACTGGATCAAATCAGCGCCGCCCTTAATATTCTGAGCACAAGCATCCTGCAAATAACGAAGGAAGTTGCACCATATCTGCAAGAAATTCGGGAGCAGATTTATCAGCTCGGACCAGCTCCAAAAGAAAATGGTGGAATTGAAAGTAGCCAGATTACAGAAAAAAGAAAACGACAGGAGGGGATACTTGCAAACTACCAGGGCATTGAAACGCAAGCACGCCTCCTTCTTGTGCGTATTGAGCAATTATACACCCGGATCACCATCGCCCGCCGGAGTATCCTGACGGAGAGGATTTTTTCAAGACAGCGTAGCGCTGTTAATCCGTACTTCTGGTACGATACCTTTACCGCATTGCCGATCCTCTCTGACCGGCTTTTCTCCTTGATTTTCCGTTGGAAAAACGAGATCCGGAGCCAGTTTGATCTCGGTCTGCTTGGAGCGGCCCTTCTTGCCTTTAGTATTATATGGCGTTTCACCCGTCATTTTTGTATCGTCTATCTCAACAGAGCACGACAGGAATATGAAACCCCCTCAGACCTGCAAAAGGCATTCTCTGCCATTCGCATTAACTTACTTTACCTTCTTTTCCCGATCTTGTCCCTCTCCTCTCTCTACTTCCTCTTGTCCTTCATGGGTCTTCTTACGCCAAAAATTGATCGTATTCTCTTCCACCTCTGCAATGCAATCGTCTTCTACTCCTTCGTCAATGGACTCGCTATAGCCACTTTATCTCCCCGTTTTCCGAAATGGCGCCTCATCGATTTAGATGATACGAAGATAAAAAAGATTTTTTTCCTCATCCGATCATCCACGGCTGTCTATACGGTTGGCGGCTTGCTTAATACGGTCAATGCTGTTCTCTTCGCGCCTCTCATCGTCATGATCGGCAAAGATATCCTCATCAGCACCCTGATTGCCATTCTCATCACTTATGCCCTGTTCACAATTGCTAAGGCCCGCAAGATTCCAGAACAACCTACCCGAACATGGCTCTGGTTCACTTTTTTCTCCATCGTGTCCCTCGCTATGCTCACCGTTATCAGCGCCCTCCTCTTCGGGTTTGTTTCATTGGCAAGCTTCATTACATCACAGCTTATCATCGGCATTACCATCCTGATATTCCTAAAACTTATTCTGAAATTCGCTGATGCACTCCTTACCCAGGGGCTCGAAAGTCCTCAGGGAATCGGGAAAAAAATAGCCGCTTCAACTGGAATGAAACCACAGACCCTTGTCCAGTTAGGCATTATTGCAAACGGATTGATCCGCATTATCCTCATTTTCATGACTCTTTTGCTGCTCGCAATACCCTGGGGTATTGAATCAACTGATATAATCGGATGGTTACGGACAGCCTTTTTTGGTTTCACAATAGGAAACTTTACTCTCTCTTTCTCTTCGTTTCTCTTCGGCTTCGGCTTTTTCCTGTTTGGCATCGCCCTGACGAAATCTGTACGAAATTGGCTTGAAAACTCCTATCTTCCTCATACAAGCCTGGATATAGGTGTTCGTAATTCTGTTAAAACTGCGTTCAGTTATCTCGGGTACATTCTTGCAACCATGGCCGGCGTATCTTACATCGGCCTTGATCTCTCCAAAGTCGCTATCGTTGCTGGTGCCTTGTCCGTTGGTATTGGTTTTGGCCTCCAGAGTATCGTGAATAATTTCGTCTCCGGCCTTATCCTACTCGCAGAACGGCCTATCAAAGCCGGTGACTGGATCATCGCAAACGGAATGGAGGGCTATGTTCGTAAAATCTCCGTCAGAGCCACAGAAATTGAAACCTTTGACCGATCGTCCGTCATTATCCCCAACTCTGACCTCATCAGCAGCCCTGTCACCAATCGGATGCACCATGGAAATACGGGACGAATCATTATCCCTGTTGGTGTTGCCTATGGAAGTGATTCATCAGAAATCAGAAGAGTTCTCATGGAATGCGCCCGCGAACATCCGGGGGTTCTTCGCATCCCAGAACCGATTGTCTTTTTCATCGAACTTGGCCCTTATTCACTCAATTTTGAATTGCGTGCCTATCTAAACAATATCAATAGCGGCCTCTCCGTAAAGAGTGATCTCCATTTCTCTATTCTTGAGGCTTTTAAAAAACAGAAAATTGAAATACCTTTTCCGCAGCAGAATATCACTGTAGAAGGATTAAAAAATATAGAAAATACTCTTGAGACATTTCTGAGCAGAAAGGAAAAAAAACCTGCTCAACCGCCTCTCTCTTTCTCCTGAAGGAGAAAAAGAAAAGGAAAACATTAACCGGAAAATGCTCCATTGGCCTGCAAGGAGCAAAGACAAAAAAGGGCCTGACACTCCATGCAAAACAAACTTAATACAATAGGGTTAAAATGCCCACTTCCTGTACTCAAAACAAGAAAAGCACTCAATGCCTTGCCCTCTGGGACAAAACTTGAGGTTCGGACCAGCGATCCGGCTGCTATCATTGATATGCCGCATTATTGTAATGAGAGTGGAAATCGTCTCATTTCACAAAGACAGGAAAACAGCATTCTGGTCTTCATTATCGAAAAAACGTAAAAACGCCACGCATGATACGCATAAATGTTATGCAAAAATCTCTTTCAAAAGCCTCTTTCTTTTTCTTTCTTTTTATCTGTCTGTAACGTAAAAAACGTTAATTGAGCGCAGGAAAGGGACAAATTTCATACAATAAGCGCAAAAATCTCGAAAATCCCTGATATAATCAGGGAAGAGTAATACCAAAAATAAAATTAAAAGTGAACCGAAAGACTCAAAAAATCATCACCGAAATGAAGGGTGATAGGTCAAAAATGGTGCCCCTGGCCGGACTCGAACCAGCACGCCTATTAAAAGGCAACAGATTTTGAGTCTGCCGCGTCTACCAATTCCGCCACAGGGGCCTCTCCTAAAGAAGCTTCACACAGATTGTGCTCTCGAAAGAACGCGTACAACCCATCGATTCTCATAAAACAGATGATAACAACTCACGCCCAACGGTCAACGACATAATGATCTCCGTCACAAAGAATCAAACAGAAAATGAATAAACCTCACCCCGTTTCACCCTTCGCATCGACATGCTCCTATTGCAGAAATACTCATGACAATGCAGAAATTATCATATAGAGTGAATATATCTGAAACAGTAAAAACTAAAAACCTCTAAAAAGCATATTCTAATGCTACGTTCCCTCTATACTCTGACGATTCGCATGGGCGCGCATCATCACGCGATCTGGTGGTTAGGTCTCATATCTTTCTGCGAAAGTGTGTTCCTGCCTGTTCCGACCGATGCCATACTTATTCCCATGGTCCTTGCTAGGCAGCAGAAAGCATGGCTTTACGCCTTCGTTGCTGCCATCACTTCAGTATGTGGTGCTATCCTCGCTTATATGA
This sequence comes from Alphaproteobacteria bacterium, assembly GCA_028599125.1. Classification (GTDB taxonomy): domain Bacteria; phylum Pseudomonadota; class Alphaproteobacteria; order Rhizobiales; family NORP267; genus JAQRMX01. The sequence goes on from JAQRMX010000066.1 coordinate 27,967, forward strand.
TCGGTTGGTATGTATTTGAGCTCATAGGACAGCCTCTCTTCACATTTTACGGATTGGCAGAACATGTAAGGAATTTTAAACATAATTACAATGCCTATGGCTCCTGGATCGTCCTCTTTGGAGGCATCACTCCTTTCCCCTACAAAGTCATCACTATCACCAGCGGGGCATCTCATTTGGATTTCAGGATATTCCTTTTCTTTAGTCTTATTGCACGGTTTATTCGCTTTTTTTCCGTATGTGCTCTTTTTTACTGGTTCGGATCCACAGCCCGTTACTATATTGACCGCATCCTTGATATTCCCTCCACGATCCTTTTTCTCATGACTCTCCTCGTCTTCCTGCTCATTTATATCTACTTTCTCTGAGAGAGACGATATGAAGTAAATTGGATTGTTCTGGTCTTCTGCAATTTGTTCCCGTCTATTCAGAAAAAGCGCATATGCCCGTTGAAAAAAAAATCGCAAATACAGAAAGCCTGAAAAGCCGCATGCTGTTTATTTTCGTCACAAGTGCAACCTCTATTGGAGGGGCCTGGTTTTTTGAGTTGGTCATAGGGCTTTCACCCTGCCCGCTTTGCTTGTGGCAACGCTGGCCTTATTACATCGGCATGCTCATAGCACTACTAAGCCTTTATCGTTTCTTCACAAAATATAAAGAGCCCGAAATAAAGCTCTTTGCGCTGGGGATCATATTCCTCTTTCTCGCAAATACGGTCCTGGGGTTCTACCATGCCGGCATAGAATGGGGATGGTGGCCGGGCTATATAGTCTCATGCGGGGAGAACGGAAATGAAATTCCGAGGGATATCAAAACTCTCTCTCTACAAATAGTAAATGCAGGGGGCGTACGCTGTGATCAGGCCACCTGGCGTTTATTCGGCCTTTCTCTAGCTAGCTATAATGTATAACGCCAAGCCTG
>JAQRMX010000067.1 GCA_028599125.1 Alphaproteobacteria bacterium
CCTGGGCAAGGATTAACTTGTGTCTGAGAAAAAAAAACCTCTTACCCCCGAATCGAAACTCAGCAGGCGCAGCTTCATAAAAGGCCTTGGTGCAGGCATTCTCTTTACACCTTCGATTGCCGCCTTTAGCATCCCGCCTAAATTGCCCCCGCTAAAAATCGGTTGTTTGGCTCCCTTGACCGGTTTTTTTGCGCGGGAAGGAGAGGGTTGCAAAAGAGGATTTGAGCTAGCCACCTCAATATTGGGGGATATGGGGATGCCAGTTGAAATCATACTAGTTAACACAGAATCTAACCCTGACAGAGCCCGTACAGCTGCCGAAAAACTCATTAATGATGGTGTGAACATCCTCATCGGGTCGTTTTCATCCAGTGAAACGGCGACAATAGCTCAGGTTGCAGAACAAAGAAAAATTCCTCTCATCATTAACATTGCCGCTGCGCCTAAGATTACAGAACAGGGCTATAAATTTGTTTTCCGTAATTTTTGTACGGGAACAATGCTTGCAGAGGAGGGATTCAAGCTCATGAAAACCCTCTTTGATGAGACAGGAGTTAATCCGGAAACAGCGGTCCTCCTTCATGTTAATGACACCTTTGGCGTCTCTGTTCGTGAAAGTGTGGATTTTCTTCTCCCAAAGCTTGACCTTCCTTTCCGTATTCTCCAGAAAATTGCCTATGACCCGCATACCAAGGATCTTTCCGTTGAAATCGCCAAGGCAAAAGCAACCAATGCTGATTTGATGTTACCGGTCTGTCATGGCGTTGATGCCATTGTTCTTTTGCGGCAAATGATAAAGCGGAAATGGTCTCCTACAGGCGTTATAACTCCGGGAAGTCCTGGATTTTATGATTCACAGTTTATCAAAAGTCTCGGAAAATATTCCGAATTCGTCATAGCTAATGTGCCGTGGATTAATCCTCAGAGCCCTATGTCTATTGAACTCAAACGCCGTTTTTACAAAATGTATCCGGGTGAAGAGATAGAGCTGAATGCAGGGTTCAGTTTTGAAGCGGCGCTTATTGCTGCTGAAGCGAGAAAACAAGCTGGATCGCATGATAGAGAAATGCTTGCTGCAGCTCTCCGGAAGATTCACATCTCTCAACATGTTATGGTGGGTGGTCCGATTGAATTCAATGCCAAAGGACAAAATGTCAATATCCGCTCGGTCACTTTGCAAAATGTAAACCGCAAACCGACAGTTGTTCTGCCAAAAGAGATAGCAGAAATGGAGCCAATTTTCCCCATGCCCGCCTGGACAGACCGCAGGCGTGTTTGAAATGCCTGATTTAGCCCTTACCATTGATATAGCCATCAGCGGTATTTTGACAGGTTTCGTTTATGCCCTGATGGCACTGGGACTGTCTGTCATCTTCGGCGTAATAAGGGTTGTTAATTTTGCGCATGGCGAAATGATGGTTCTTGCCATGTTCGCTTCAGTGTTCCTGTTTACTTATACGGGACTGGACCCGCTTTTCTCCATACCTTTTGTTACCTGCATTTTTTTCGCTGCAGGCTATGCCTTGCAGCGTTATCTCATTGATAGCTTTATGGAAAGAGAAGAGCATGAACAGTTTATTTTACTGCTTGCCGTCGGGATGCTGATCACCAATGGCTTGCTCATTGTTTTTGGACCGGAAGCCCGCGGAATCAACACAGATTACTCATTCGATTCCTACGTGATTGGTCCAGTTATTCTAGAAAAAACAAAACTCATTTCGTCAGGAGCTGCGTCATTGCTTTCTCTTTTGCTTTTTACTTTCTTCCGTTTCACTTCCACGGGAACTGCAATCCGGGCTTGTGCGGATAATCCTCTCGGTGCTGCCGTCGTTGGCCTGAATGTCAAACGTCTTTACGGATTGGCCTTCGGAATCGGGACCGCATGTGTCGGTGCTGCAGGATGCCTAATGTCCCTCCTCTTTGACGTCACACCCAACCTTGGTCCACAGCTCACGCTTTTATCTTTCACCATAGTTATCATTGGTGGAATGGGAAATATGACAGGTGCTCTTCTGGGAGGCTTGTTGATCGGCCTGTCAGAATCTCTCGCAGGTCTCTTCACATCTCCTTCAATGAAATCCATGTTCTCGTTTGCCCTGTTAATCTTTATTCTTGTTTTTCGGCCAAAGGGCTTGCTAGGAAAGTGATAATGGACAGTAACCTCACCTCACGGCGCATCGGCCTCTTATGCCTTCTTCTTGTCTCTTTTCTTACCTTCGGCTTCTTTTTGCTGATACTTCCTTACCTTGTAAGCAGCTACATTCTCTCTATCGTGACGATCATACTTTATTTTGCTTACGTTGGGCAGGCATGGAATCTCGCCATGGGTTTTTCTGGTCAGCTTTCTCTTGGACACGCTCTTTACATCGGTCTTGGTGCCTATACCGCTGCGGCCCTCTATGTTCATTTTGGCATTCCCCCTCTTATTGGACTTTTCCTAAGCATGGCGATATCCGCGGCGGCAGCGGCTTTGATTGTTTTCCTTGCTGCCCATCACAATGTCCATGACGTATATTTCGCACTCCTGACCATTGCTTTTGCTGAATTCACCAGATTATTTTTTTCTCACTTCGAATGGGTCTCAGGAACATCAGGACTCTTTCTTCCCTTGAGCAGCTCTGATAGCTTTGATCTGATCAATTTGCGAGGTAGCACGACCATGTTCTACTACATCATATTGACCCTTGTTATCATTGCACTGAGCATCATTTATTTTCTCATGACCCGTCGGGCTGGTTACTATCTGCTTGCTGTTCGTGAAGATCCTCTGGTTGCTCAATCCCTTGGCATATCTGCTTTTCGTTATAAAATGCTCTCCATGACACTCTCTGCAGCTATGACATCTGTAGGAGGTGTCTTTCTTGCCTTCTATTATAACACTCTCTTCCCTGAAAACCTGTTTGGCATACATCGTTCTGTTGAAATCATTCTTGCACCCATCATTGGAGGGATCGGAACTTTTATCGGGCCAGTTATAGGTGCCCTCGCCCTTGGATTTCTTGGTGAACTCATGACAGTCATTGCTGAATTTATCAGTCCGAATACAGCTGGAATCAAGGAAATAGCCTACGCCATTATCTTGTTTACAGTGATTAAGTTTCTACCCGGGGGTCTGTGGCCGTGGATTTCACGTAAAACAAATATTTTTACCAGTAAGTGTTCAAAATGATGTCCCCTCTGCTTACTGTGCGCAATGTAACTAAGGTTTTTTCGGGCCTGACGGCTGTTCGAAACCTATCCTTTAATGTAGAAAAGGGAAGCATTGTCGGACTGATTGGACCAAACGGTGCCGGAAAAACAACTTTGTTCAATATGATTGCCGGCGTTTTTGCGCCCAATGAGGGAGAAATTCTGTTAGGTAATCATGTATTGAGCAACTTAAAATCTGAGCGAATTTGTCACGCAGGCATTGGAAGAACATTTCAGATTGTCAGGCCATTTTCGGCACTCAGCGTCCTGGACAATGTAATTATCGGAGCCTTACATAAACATTCCGATGTTAAAAATGCGCGTGCCGCAGCCCGGGATATTCTGAATTTGCTTGGACTTAGCAATAAGGCTGAAAATATTTCCTGTAATCTGACATTGCAGGAAAGAAAGCGGCTGGAAGTTGCACGGGCACTTGCAACAGAACCAAAACTTTTGCTGCTTGATGAGGTGATGGCTGGATTACGTCCGAACGAAGCCGAAGAAATGATCTCTGTATTTCGAAACCTGAACAAGGAAAGGGGATTGACGATACTTCTTATTGAGCATGTCATGCAGGCTGTCATGAAACTATCTCACGAGATATGCGTTCTCCATCACGGAGAACTTATCGCCCACGGTTCCCCAGAACAAGTTGTCCGTGATCCTCTCGTTCTGGACTGCTATCTTGGGAAAGACCCTTGGACATGAATGGACTCACTGTAAATAATCTCAGCCTCTTCTACGGTGATGCTCAGGCGCTTGATGATGTATCGATACATGTCAATCCGGGTGAGATAGTAAGCATAATCGGCGCAAATGGTGCAGGAAAAACATCCCTGATCCGCACCATTGCCGGTATGCTTCAGCCCGCTTCAGGAAGCATCCGGCTAGCAGAGAAGGATATTACAGGATTGCCCTCTTTCACAATCTGTAATCTTGGCATTGCTCAAGTTGCCGAAGGGCGTCAGATATTCCCTTCACTGACCGTTCTAGAAAATCTCCGTATGGGCGCTCTCATTCCACGCGCACGTCGGACGTCCCGGGAAACGCTTGAACGTATTTTTGAATTATATCCCCTCTTGCTTAAACGCTCGTATCAAAAAGCCGGTTCGCTCTCAGGTGGAGAGCAACAAATGCTTGCTATTGGTCGTTGCTTGATGGGATATCCTGAACTGATTATGTTTGATGAGCCGTCTCTGGGCCTTGCACCAGCTATCATCGATGAAGTTTTTGATACTATTTGTAATTTGAATAAACAAGGATTAAGCATTTTGCTCGTCGAACAAAATGTTGTAACGTCTCTCAAACTCGCTGATCGCGCCTACGTCCTGGAAAACGGGCGTATCGTTCTATCAGGAAACAGTGATCAGATCCTCCATGATGACCGCGTAAAGAAAGCGTATATAGGTCTCTAAAAGCTATAAGCGTAAAAACAACGCGCTAAAAGGAGATCGATAAGCGAAGCAGGCTTGTATAAAGAGAAGCGCGTGCGAAAATGTAAAACAATGACAGAGATTTTAAAATACCAAGCACGGAAAATGAATCAGAAAAATAAGAGAAAATAAATCAGCAGAGGACCGTGCACAAAAGATAGAGATCACCAAACGGCAAACACAACACTGCCAAGGATAACGGAAGTAGAGTATCAAAAAACAGAAATTAAACAACAGAGTTTCAATCACTCACATGAGATTTTACCGCGAATAGAATTCAACAACCAAATTCGGGTCCATCTGAACGGGGTAAGGCACATCAGAAAGAACAGGAACACGAGAAAATGTGACTTTCATCTTGCTCTGATCAATATCCAGATAATCAGGCAAGTCACGTTCAGAGCTCTGTATTGCTTCCAGAACCATTGATATCTGACTTGAATGTTCACGTATCTGCACAACGTCTCCTACTGACAAGCGACAACTTCCAATGTTTACACGACGACCATTTACTAGAACATGACCGTGATTAATAAACTGGCGTGCAGCAAAAACAGTCGGGACAAACTTAGATCTGTAAACAATAGAATCAAGACGTCTCTCAAGCAAACCGATCAGGTTCGCCGACGTATCACCCTTCATCCGCGCAGCTTCCTGGTAGATTCCTCTGAACTGCTTTTCAGTAATTGAACCGTAATAACCCTTGAGCTTCTGCTTAGCACGAAGCTGGACACCAAAGTCAGAAAGCCGACCTTTACGCCGCTGTCCATGCTGACCCGGTCCATATTGACGACGATTGAAAGGACTTTTGGGTCGACCCCAAAGATTCTCTCCTACCCGACGATCAATCTTATACTTGGCGGCTACGCGCTTGCTCATCAAACCCTCTCCAAAGACAAAACAGAGAGACATGCCCTCTTTTGCTCAATAATCTATCCCCAAGACCCATAACACGGCAGGAAACAACGCCATGAGCGTAAGCACAGAGACGTAACACCAACCACATCAAAATGCAAAGAAGAGTCATGGGCTAACCCATAAAACAAAAACAAACCCCAAGTCCTGTAACCAGCTAAAGAACCGCTGACCAAAGATACTCTCCAGAAGAACTCCATAGCCAGAAACTCAGGACCCTCACGGTGAGTGTGAGGAAGTAAAACGATGCGCAGATTTTATATGAACAACAGGGTAAAGTCAAACCCCAAACGACAGGATTAACGGCTAAAAAAACAGTAGGATCGGGTTAGTCAGATAATCAATCATCCTCACATGAAGAGGGATGCTGCCGTCCTGAAGATGATGGGCGTGGGCAGACAAGCGAACTGACAACGCCATGCAGGATACTGGTATCCCTCCTGGACAGCCGGGACCGATGAAGCAAATTACGCAGCTTACGTACCATTGAAGGTTTTTTTTCAATCGGAAAAAAGAACCCTGCATTTTCCAATTCGCGCTCAAGATGTTCAAATAAGTGAAAGACATCCTGTCGTGTAGCCGCCTCCTCTTTTTCCTCTGCCTCTTCTTTCCCTTGCAGGGCATCTGCCTTCTTCACGCCCTGCCCCGGTATCGCGCAACTGCAAAAATACTCATAGCATACCAAAAGAACCGATTGCGCCAGATTAAGGGAAGAAAAATCCGGCATAACCGGTAAGGTTATAATTTCATCGGCCAAAGAGATTTCGTCATTCACCAGTCCCCAGCGCTCCCGACCAAATAAAATACCCGCTTTCTGACCGGAAGAAAAAAAAGAGCGCATAGCGGAGGCTGCATCTGCAGCATCAACAACCGATTTGCGCATATCTCTTGGTCTAGCCGTACTCGCATACACAAAATGAAGATCAGAAACAGCAAGATCAAGTGACGGAAAAACACTAATCGAATCAAGAATCTCGTTCGCTCCTGCCGCCATCGCACGTGTCCGCTCATTCATCCAGTTATCCCGCGGAGCAACAAGGCGCATATCAGAAAATCCGAAATTACCCATAGCACGTGCAGCTGCACCAATATTCTCGGCAAGCTGAGGCTCAACAAGAATGATAGCAGGGCTTTGGGCAGAAATGGACATACTGTCTAATTTGCTATCCATGATAAATCCTGCAATTTTTGTAAACAAAACAGAAAAAAGTTATGCTCCAAATGAAAAAAACGATAACACTATCCTTAATCTTGTCTCTTTTGCTCCCTGAGGGCTCCCCCTCACCAAAAGACTTCACAACATGATAATCAAACTGCAGCGGCTTTGTCACTTTCAAGCTTGTTAATTTTCTTTTATGCAGGTTAGAGTGGTTTCATGTCCTTCTTTTACGTCATAGAATTCACTCCTAATGAAGAAATCATCAAAAAAGAATCTATCCGAC
>JAQRMX010000068.1 GCA_028599125.1 Alphaproteobacteria bacterium
TACGCTTTCGTTAAGTACGCTTTCGTTAAGTACGCTTTCGTTAAGTACGCTTTCGTTAAGTACGCTTTCGTTAAGTACGCTTTCGTTAAGTACGCTTTCGTTAAGTACGCTTTCGTTAAGTGCGCTTTCGTTAAGTGAGCTTTCGTTAAGTGCGCTTTCGTTGAGTGTGCTTCCATTTGCGATGATTCCGATAGGTATCAGGTTTTGTATAGTTGATTGTTTTCCGGTTTTATCCGTAATTGGTACGAGGATCGTCTCTCCCTGTGTGATAAAATTTTCGAACAGGCTTTTCGAGCTTTCTAGCCCTGATGGTTCAACAGACATTCCAATAAGAGGTTTGCCTGTGACTGTATTTACTTTTTGCAGGTCTATAACGGACCGTGAAAATATAGGAAGACGGGGCTGTTGGGGCAAAGGGCTTTCTCACATAAGTGTTTGTTTACAGACTTGTTGTACATATAATGAGCAAATTACTTGCCAGGGATTATTCAGGAATTTTTATTAGTAAAATGAAGTAGTTAGCTTGTTTGTTTATTTTTAGTGCAAGAAAAAAGAATATAATGGGGAAAAAAATGCTCTCCGGCAGGAGATTTTTTCCTTTCAAGTTCTGTTGTGTATATCCAGATGATACAGGGGGCATGTACGGCATGAAGCTTTTCTTGGTATCAGAATTTTCAAACGAGATGGAGGTGTAGGCGATTTTTTGCATCTGTGTAGAAGCAGACTTCATATGAAGGGGTTGCGTCCTTTCATTCGGGTTCATATATTCGTTCTGTTTGGGGCTGTAGATCGGTGTGTAACTTTTTCAGAGCACCCTGACAGTTCTCTCTTTTTGTTCTGTGGAAAGACTTTTGGCTCATCTGATGTCCATATTGCCGAATGAGAATGAAATTCTTGCAACTCTGGACATTCCAGGGACACCCAGCTTGACGCGGGTTGTTGTTGCGATGTCCGGGGGTGTCGATTCCTCTGTCGTTGCAGGTCTGCTCAAGCGAGCTGGTTATGATGTTGTTGGTGTAACGTTGCAGCTTTATGACCATGGTGGTGCGATTGGTCATAAGGGAAGTTGTTGTGCCGGACAGGATATTCATGATGCCGCGCGTGTAAGTGAGTTTCTTGAAATCCCGCATTATGTGCTCAATTATGAAAAACGTTTCCGTGAGACTGTTGTTGACTCATTTGCGGAGAGTTACATTTCTGGTGAGACGCCGGTTCCATGTATTACTTGTAACCAGACTGTAAAATTCCGTGATCTTTTGAAAATGGCGCGAGATATTGGTGCACAGGCATTGGCGACCGGACATTATATTCATTCACGTCGTGGTCTTGACGGGGTGAGATCGCTGTATTGTTCTGTAGATTCTGTTCATGATCAGAGCTACTTTTTATTTGCAACAACAGCGCAACAGCTTGATTTTCTTCGATTCCCCCTTGGTTCTTATCACAAGAAAGATACGCGTGCTTTTGCAGAGGCTTTGGGCCTTTCTGTTGCGAAAAAAGCAGATAGTCAGGATATTTGTTTTGTCCCGACGGGCCATTATTCTTCTGTAGTTGAAAAGCTACGGCCTGAATCAGTTATTTCCGGTGAGATTGTTCATGTAGATGGCCAGGTGTTGGGGCATCATAAGGGGATTATCCATTTTACTGTAGGACAGCGTCGAGGAATTTCTGTTCCCTCTTCTGAGCCTCTCTATGTTGTGAGCCTTGATGCCAAAAGTAGGCAGGTTGTTGTTGGTCCTCGTTCGGCGCTGTGTACAGGGCGACTCTGGCTGCGGGAAATTAACTGGATTGGCGGTGAAGCTTTGGCAGTCGAAGCAAGAGATGGTCTCCCTTTGTTTATTCGGTTACGCTCTTCTGGTACCCGGCTGCCTGCCACCCTTTTTCTTTCATTGGATGAGTCCTCAGGCAATGCGCTTGTTGATTTGCATGTAGATGATGAGAGTGTTGCCTGTGGCCAGGCTTGCGTGTTCTACAATACTGATGATGGGGAGATTCAGGTACTTGGCGGGGGATGGGTTGACCGTACCTGTACCGTTGCCGAAAGAGGGCCGCTCATGAAATTCTGTGGTATGTCGGTTGTTTCTTAAAGAACAGATAATGCTTATAAGTAAGATCATTATGGAGATGATTTATGAAGATTTCAGGAATGAGCGATTCAGAAGATGCTGCAAAAATAGGTTATGTTAAGCGTGTATACGCTTTCTTAGCTCCGTTTTATGACTGGACGTTCGGTTGGATGCTTCTGGGCCGCAGGTGTGTGGTCAGGCATATCAACAAACAGCAGGGCAGGGTATTGGAAGTCGGCGTTGGAACGGGGCTTACCTTTCCTTATTATGCGCATCATCTGAAAATTACCGGGATTGATATTTCTCCTGAAATGCTTGACAGGGCGCGCCAGCGGGCTACCAGGGGTCTTCATCCTCAGATAGAGGGAATTCACGAAATGGATGCTTCAGATCTTAATTTTCATTCCGGAAGATTTCAGGTTGTTGTCGCTATGTATCTCCTGACAATTGTAGAGAACCCCGAAAAAATCATGTCTGAGCTGGAGCGTGTTTGTGCACCGGGTGGAGAGGTGATTGTTCTTAGCCATTTTGCTGATAAGGGTGAGGGGTGGCGGAGTCGTATTGAGAAATGGGGTATTCCAATCGGCCGTTTTTTTGGTTGGCAGTCGCGTTTTTTTGCAGACAGGATTTTTTGTTGTGAAAATTTGCAACTCGTTGAGACGCGCTCTTTTGGTCCGTTTGGCTGGTTTACCATGTTTCGTTTCAAGCATGAGAATCAGCTTGATGTTGGGGATCTTGATAGAAATAAAGAAGATTCTTTAGGAAAAATGGAGAAAAATGAGGGAGAAAATGCGCCGAAAGAAGGCTAAGTTCCCCATATTTTTATCTTTGGCAGGTGCTTGAAGGATGAACTTCTGTTTTACAGACACAGAGTGGGGTGATTTTGGAGCGATAGAAGATTTCCCCCTCACTCTTTTAGGGGGCGGAGTAGCTCAGTTGGTTAGAGCAGCGGAATCATAATCCGCGTGTCGGGGGTTCGAGACCCTCCTCCGCTACCATTATTTTCCCTCAGGACAAGGTATATCATATATGGCACACCTCAGGCTTTTAATGTTAAGTCAGCGTTGCTATCTGTGCGCTGGGATTTTGGTAAAAAGGAAAAATAGACGAGAGGAAAACGCTTCGTTGCATTGCGCTAAAATCTGTTCTTATTTTTTTGCCGGATGCTAGCCTTCTGGGAAGCGATTATAAATTCCTTGATTATATCCCTTCCTTTTTTAACTTTTTCTCTATAAATATCAGACTCTTATAGAATTTTCTGAAGATAATAAATGAATATGAAACAAAAAATTATTTTCGACGATGAGACAAATTGAGAATGACTTTTTCTGCTGACTTTATACGATTATAAGCAGCAAAATTTTTCCGAGCGGTTGATACAGGTTATTTTACGAATGAAGGGGTTATTCACTGTTTCCGCTCCCATTTTTGGGTACGGGCACGCTGTTCCTTCTTCTTTTCTGAAAAGAGAGTCGTGCAGAATGAATATTGCTAAAACAACTCTTTTTATGTAAAAAAACAGATGTAGGAAATAGAAAACTTCGCTGTTCAAAATGGAAGAGAAGAAAAACGAAAGTGAGGATCAGAGTTAGTGGGAATAGAAGATCCTAATCCTAATTGAGCTTTTTCTCTAACTCAATGATATTTGATTCTAGGAATTCTGTATGTATTTTAGGTGTCATTTTTAGAGAAATGATGTTTTTTGCTGCAGCGGTCGCTATATCTGCTACAGCTGCATGAATAGAGGCGATAGCCTCCTGTTCTGCCTGAATAATTTTGCTTTTCGCATTCTCTGTACGACGTGCCAATACGTTACCCAGTGATATACGGGTTTCTTCGTTGTAACGTGCAGCCTCTTCCTGAGCTGCTTTAACGATATTTTCAGCTTCTTTCTCTGTATCACGACATTTACGCTGATATTCAGCCAGCAAAGACTGGGCCTCTTCACGGAAACGAAGGGCCTCTTCAAGCTCTGCCTTGATACGCTCAGATCTCTGATCAAGAATTTTAATGAAAAAGCTCGGGACTTTGAAATAAATGAGCAGGGCAATAAAGCCCAGGAAAGAGACCGCAACCCAGAATTCAGGTTTGGTAAAAAACATATAGTGCCTCAGCTTTTCTGTTGCGCGTTAACGGTTTCTGCTATTTCATCCCTGGAAACCACAATATTGGTCAGTTTCTGGATAACAGATTGTGCTGTATCAGCGGCTGCAAGGTTCATTTCACTTAAGGCTGCGTTTTTCAAAGTTATGATTCGCTCTTCACTTTCCTTAATATGGAACGCGATCTCAGCGTTGACCTTTGCCCTTTCTTTTTCGAGCTCTTCTTGTAGTTCATGATGATTTTTATTGATGATAAGTTGCGCCTGAGCGCGCGCCTCTGTAAGAGCTTTTTCGTAGGCAGAGATAGCGTTTTTTGTTTCTTCACTTAATCTTTTTGTCTCATCAAGGTCGCTGGCAATCCGGTTGCGTCTCTGTTCCAGAACAACGGCAATCCGTGGAAGCGCAATCCTCTCCATCAAAAGGTAGAGCGCAACAAAGCTTAGGATTAACCAGGCGATCTGCGGAGGCCAGAACTCAAAATCAAGCTGAGGCATATAAACTTTCTCCCTCAAATCAGAACAACTTCACCGAAGAGGCTTGTCCCGTGGTAAAGGGGACCCTACGGTTAAAATAAAATTCCCTCTGAAAAAGGAAACAGGAAACCCTGCTGGTAGGAACCTGCCAGAAAGCAAATTAGCAAAATGGCAGGAACGCGGAAACTTCAGGGAAGAACAGAGAAAAAATTGCGATCTAAACAGCGAACAACAAAATCATTGATATAGAAAGACCAAAAAGTCCTGTTGCTTCAGCAAGCGCGAAACCAAGCAATAAAACCGAAAATTGTTCGGGGGCTGCAGACGGATTGCGCATTGCCCCTGCGAGGTAACTGGCAAAAATATTTCCAATACCAATTCCTGCTCCGGCAAGAGCAAGGGACGAAATACCAGCGCCGATCATCTTTGCTGCTTCTGCTTCCATATCAAAGGCTCCTTTACGTTTACATTCGCGAGAACAAAAGAAAAACCCGCGTATTAAAAATGATAACTTAGCTATTTAGTGATCCATGTGCAATGCATCGTTAAGATAGATACACGTCAGGACGGCAAAAACATAGGCCTGCAAGAATGCAACGAGGACTTCCAGGCACGTGAACGCAACCATAAAAGCGAGAGGTGCCCATCCTCCTATGAACCCGAGAGCAACGACAAAGCTAGCGAAGACTTTCAGTATGGTATGACCAGCAAGCATATTCGCAAATAGACGTACAGAAAGGCTTATAGGGCGTGTTAGATAAGAAATAAACTCAATAACGACCAGGAGAGGGAGAAGGAACACAGGCCCTTCCTTTGGAACGAAGAGCTTCAGGAATGCCGCGCCATTCTTCACGAACCCAACGATTGTAACTCCTATGAAAACAAAAAGTGCAAGGGTGAAGGTGATAATGATATGACTTGTCACAGTGAAAGCGTAAGGTAACATACCAAGCATATTGCATGCCATTATGAACATGAAAAGAGTGAAGATGAAGGGGAAAAATTTCTGGCCTTCATTCCCGACTGTATCTCGAAGCAATCCGCCGACAAATTCATAGGCAAGCTCTGCCATTGACTGAAGTCTGGTCGGCACAATGGCCCGCCCGCTTGAACCGTAAATCATCAGTACAGAAACAAGAAGGACTGAAAAAACCATCCAGAGAGCAGAATTAGTAAAAGATACATCCACCCCCAGTATATCAAGCGGAACAAGCCTCTTGATTTCAAACTGGTGCATGGGATCAATATGCAGCCCTCCTTCATGAGCAGGAGCACCCAATTCTTGAATCTGCATTGCCATTCTCTTCATTATCCTCTACAAGCCGGACGGTCTGAAACCAATGGTGCAACATTTAGCATCCCGGTCGTCATTCGCCACGCTTTTCCTCTTCTTGTTTTCTGTCTTTGGATCTTCCGCCTTCCTTATGGATTGTCAAACTGTTCTCTGGAAATAAAAAATGAACTTTTCTGGTCATACGGACGGCACTTGAAACTCCTGCTGCACTCCCAAGAACGAGGAAAAGAAGCAAAAGGAAAGGCGAAGTGCTGCACAATCTGTCAAGACCAAAACCAAAACTTGCTCCAATGAGCGGTCCTGAAAGGAGCGTAACAACGAGTCTGCATGCGACAGAAAGATGCGAACCAATACGCCGAAGGACGACTCGATTGCTTCTTTCGGGATCTAGGTTTCTTGCCATTTTTTTCAGGAGACGGGAGTCCATCTCGCGGAGGCGGGATTCAAAAGATTCACCATCAGTCAGAACCAAAAGCCTGATCCTTCTGTTTGTCCTCAAGCGGGCCACACGCAAACACATCAGCCAGCGAATACAGGACACTAGTACACCAGAAACGAAAAATACACCAGAAACGAAAAAAGTAGGTAAAGAAATATAATGTTTACAAAATCCCTACGGGACGGGAGACATATTAATTTCATGCCTGATTTGTGTCAAGAACAGGAGAAAAAATAAGAAAATATTTTTTAGCGGTATCGTCTTTTTCTGAATTTTGGGGCCTGTTTTTACTTTAAACTTATAAAAAGAGGGCTTATTGCTCAGACCACGCAAGATGAATTTATCAGAAAAACCGTTTATATCGGGGCCAGAATTAAAGTGTTTTGGCATGTACCTGTCGCCTCTTTTCAAATGTCATCCTGCTTCCTTTTTGCGAGTGATGAAGGGACCAGTTTGAACTGGCGTTTCTTGAGGCCCATTTTTTTCTTGCTTTCGGAGGGAGGCAGGCCTGTTCGTTTTTGTCTTACAGTATAGTGCTCCCTTTGTATTCTGGCTTCTAGAAGGGATTTGTTTCCTCAGGTTGAGCTTATTCCGTCAGGCAGGAACTTTTAAACATTCAGGGTGTTGGCCTCATTAATGAAGCGTTCAGGGACCATTAGTAGCAATAGAGAGGAACCCATAGAAAAGGGACATGAGGGTAACTCATTTTTGGTTTGTAGAAAATTCCTCTATCGGTAGACGCGTGTCATTGACGGAGAGCAGAGTCTATAGCCGCCTCAAACGATTTAAGTGAGAATTCACCTTCAAATTCTTCCCCGTTAATGAAGAAGGATGGAGTTTTGTTGACACTGAATTCTCGGGCAGCATGATCCCTGACTTGATTGATGCCATCAAGAAGTTTTTGATCAGACAGGCAAGAATCGAAGCTTTCTTTTGTGAACCCCGTCTGTTTCACAATAGAAAATAGTATTTCGGATGTATTTTCAGCTTGTGTCCACTCGCTCTGCCGATGAAACAGGATGTTAATCATGTCAAAATAGCGCTCATTTTTACCGCAGCGGGCGAGCATGAACGCGGCGGTAGAGGATGGATCAAGAGGAAACTCACGAAAGATGAACTGAATTTTCCCCGTGTCTATATATTTTTTCTTCAGATTGGGAAATATCTCTTCATGAAAGAGAGCACAAGCTCCGCAAGACATGGAAACATACTCAATAATTTTCAGGGGTGCATTATCAGCACCGATCGTTTTTTCTTCCAGCTTTACCGGCACGTTTGCTTTTTTGATCTTTTCTCCCGTTGCGGCTTTTGCGCTACTGACGGTAAAAAATGAAAAAGTGGAGGTCCCTTTTTTTTCATAAGAAAAGCTTTTATTCCCTAAAACAGCTAATGCTAGGGAAATCAGGCCTATTTTAAGATAATTTGATATCAATAGACTTGCCCTTAAGGTTGCAGTAACAAAGATTAAAGTGACTCTCTTATAGAGCGGGCCTCAAGATAGCAAGGGAGCTCTTGGCGGATTATTTTTTCTCCATCTTTTTCCGAATAGCGGAACCAAGTCGCTCCAATGCTGCCTCAATGGACTTGTTTTTCGGTTCTTTTTCACGTCTGTCTGGTATTGGGCTTCTTTTTTTTTTTCGGAACCTTTTTTGTTCGATCGGTGCCTGAATGATGCGCAACCCGGATATGGCAGAAAAGCCAAAGAAGCTGTTAATTCTTTCAATGATTCGTTTGTTCACATGCTGTATTTCAATGGCAGCAGGCCCATCAACGCGGATATGTAATGTGCCACTTGAGCCTGTGCGGAATGACCCTGTCTGATTTTCTCCTGTCTCTTTTTGCTGACGTGACCAAACTATTCGTTCGGGAGCGCTGATTTCCGCAAGTGATTCTCCAACAATACCCGGCCATTGTGTAATGATCTCCAATTCTGCAAACCCCCGTTTGCCCAGCGTTTTGGCTATGAATCCGAAAGTAAGGGTCCCGAGAGATCTGGCAGGGCCTCTGTAAGGTAAGGACGAGCCGGAAAAAGGTTTGGCTGATGGAATTTTTTTCATGGAATTTGCATTTATTTGTCAGTAGAACAGAATTAAATTCCGCGTACATACGGATTGTTAGGGTTTTTTGCTCAAAAAAGTGCTTTTCAAGTTGGCACGTTTTTTTTATTCTGTCACTCTGTAATTTTCTTTCAGGGGGATTTGATCTTTGTTTTATCATCACTCTCTTGTACTAAGGCCTATTTTAGGGCTGTGTTCTGAGCCGTGTTTTTCATCATGCTCTGCTTTTTCTGTATGTTAGGAGAGAGCGAAGGCGATTTTCACTGAAAAAAGGGAAACGGGGATGTGACGCAGGAAAAAGGCTTTCCAGTGGACCAATTACTTTCATGGTACGACTGTGAACGCCGCGTTCTTCCATGGCGTGCCATGCCGGGAGAACAACCGGACCCGTATCATGTCTGGGTATCCGAGGTTATGCTGCAGCAGACCGTTGTCAAGACAGTTATTCCTTATTTTCTGACTTTTATACGTCAATGGCCCCGTGTTGTTGATTTGTCGGAAGCTCCTATCAGGGATGTCCTGGCGTCATGGGCCGGGCTTGGATATTACGCGCGTGCGCGCAATATGCATGCCTGTGCCCTATCCGTTTGCGATCAGTTCGGTGCTTTATTCCCAGAAAGTTCATCAGCTCTACTGAGTCTGCCTGGTATCGGGCTTTACACGATGGCAGCGATCAGGGCCATTGCCTATGGTCACCAGATTGTCCCTGTAGACAGCAATATTGAGCGAATCACGGTGCGCTATCATGCCATTGAAACACCTCTGCCTTCTGTAAAGCAGGAGGTTCATGAATTGGCGCAGGGTTTTTTACCCTGTTCACGCCCTGGCGATCTGGCGCAAGCCTTGATGGATCTTGGTGCCATGGTATGTACCCCGCGAAATCCGTCCTGCGCCAGCTGCCCGCTTCAATCCGGTTGTGCGGCATGGAGCCGCTCACTTACGACGACGATACCGCATAAAAAAGCAAAAAAGCGGAGATCTGTCCTTTACGCTAGTGTTTTCTGGCTTGAGTCCTCCAAGGGTGTGCTTGTACGTTCACGACCTAACAAAGGCTTGCTTGGCGGTATGACGGAATTTCCTTCAGGAGCCTGGGTCGAGAAGACGCTTTTTCGGTCAGGGGAACAGGATGCACCTGTGCGGGCGGAGTGGAGCCGATTACCCGGCCATGTGTACCATAAATTTACCCATTTTGATCTGATTATTGAGGTCTGGAGAGCTAAAACAGATATAGATGTGAAATTTTCGGAAAAATCTTCCAAAGCTTGTTCCCGTTTTGTCTGTAAGGAGGCGCTTGAGTTTGAAGCCTTGCCGAGCGTGATGAGAAAAATTGTTGCTCACGCTTTTTCCTGTGAGCCGAATTTTCTTTCAGGGGGCTGATTTTCTTCTTTCTCTCTCTTCCTTATCTGTTCCGGAATTTATCTGCGCCTATTTTTTACATGCTTGTGATTTGTCTTCAGGTAGCTAATGAGGGCCAGGATCTGAAATTATGACCTAATTGGTCTTATTTAGAATGAGCTGAACATTGCAAATGCAGATCCGGATATGCTGAAAAAAGTGATTTATGCCGTTTCTTGCGGGGTCTTTCGAGGTATTGAGGCCATAATAACCCCACGGCCTTTTTTGAGCGTGATTTCCACATTTCCAAGTGCTTTGTTGGACAGGGTAAGTGTGGAACCAAAGGGGATGTCTTTCTTTCTGAGAGGCCAGAACAGATTGGATAGCGATAGATCATGCAGGGGGGTGAACCCAATGATGGAAAGGCGCGTTCCAGCAGGTATCTCAAGGTATGTATGACCTGGAAGGAGAGGCCAAGCTTCTTCATAGCCGCTTGTTGCAAGTATGGTGATTCCGCTTTCTGCCAGAGCAAGCATTTGTGTCAGATGTGCGAGGACGTGATCACTTGCGCCCCCCAATCCTCCAACCATGATGATATGCTGTGCCCCTTTCTGAATAGCCTCCTGTATGGCAATCTCTCCATCTGTTTTTTCTTTGTCATTGGGATAGATGTGCCTTTCAATATTTTTGTGGGCAACAGAAAGTTTAGGGGAAACAGAATCAAAATCACCCACCCATAGCTCAACGACTGCATTGAGTAAGGGGGCGTGAGAAATCCCGGAATCAGCAGCGATAAAACGTGCACCCCTGACTTGGCGTTGCAGACGGTCAGAAAGTGCGACGGGTCCTCCCAGGAGGATAGCATATTTACTCACAACCTAATTTTGGGGCGTATTTTTATTACAGTCAAGCTTGTTTCCATGTCTGGTTTCTGATATGCGCGAAGACTGTGGGGAGAGAACGATGTTGCCGTGTCGCTATTCTCGCATTCCGGCGTAAACTGGTATAGCAGATGCGTATTTTGAATTTTCTTTTTGCTTTGCCTTTCTGATTTTTCAGTGATCGTTTTACGGTTTTTCTTGGGTAGGTATATGCCAAATTATAAGTATGAGGAGAGCCTTATCAATATCTATGGCTTTCCAGTTTGCGGCATTGATGAAGCAGGGCGAGGATCTTGGGCTGGCCCTGTTGTAGCTGCCGCGGTTATTCTTGATCCGAAGTGTATCCCGTCAGGGCTTGATGATTCCAAAAAAATTTCAGCAGTCAAACGGGCAGCCCTGTTTGACGTAATCATGGGAAATGCAAAAGTCGGTGTGGGCATTGGCACGGTTGAACGGATTGACCGTGATAATATTCTTCAGGCAACTTTTTGGGCGATGCATGAAGCTGTAAGGCAGCTGTGCACGCGTCCTAGCGTTGCGCTTGTTGATGGTCGGGCTATGCCACCACTTCCCTGTCCGACACAGAGCCTGATACGCGGCGATAGCTTGTCCTGTTCTGTTGCTGCTGCGTCTATTATCGCCAAGGTGACGCGTGATCGGCTAATAATTAAGCTTGCAGAAGATTTTCTCGGTTATGGATGGGAGCGGAATATGGCTTATGGAACCAAGGAGCATCAAGAAGGCCTGCGTACAAGAGGCGTGACACCCCATCATCGGCGGTCCTTCAGGCCCATCCGCTCTTTACTTTCTTGATTTCCTATTTCAGTTTAACATTTAATTAAGCAGGTTTATCAATAAGATTTTTACTTCTTCTATGCCAGAAATTCCTCTCTTGTTCAGAATAAGGGAGGTAATGATGAAGGGATTTCAGGGACAATCCGGGTCAGATTATATGGACCAGGTTCTGATTGGCGACTGCGTGTCCGTAATGTCGTCTCTGCCGGAAGGGTGTGCGGATGTTATTTTTGCCGATCCTCCCTATAATTTACAATTGAATGGCATTTTGTCGCGCCCAGACAATAGCATGGTTAGTGCCGTTGATGAAGATTGGGACAAGTTTTCCAGTTTTGCCGATTATGATGCCTTTACAAAGGCCTGGCTGGTTCAGGCGCGACGCGTTCTTAAGCCAAGCGGGACAATCTGGGTTATGGGATCGTATCATAATATTTTTCGTTTGGGGTCTGCGCTTCAGGATGAGGGTTTCTGGATTCTCAATGACATTATTTGGCGCAAATCGAATCCAATGCCGAATTTCCGTGGCAAGCGATTTACCAATGCACACGAAACGTTAATTTGGTCGTGTCGTGATCGGGGAACCAAGGGATATACGTTTAATTATGATGCAATGAAGACGTTTAATGATGATCTTCAGATGCGCTCTGACTGGTTCTTGCCTGTCTGCACAGGCAAGGAGCGTCTCAAGGATAATCAGAAAAACAAGGCGCACCCGACGCAGAAGCCGGAAGCGTTGCTTTATCGTGTTCTCATGGCTTCGAGTAATCAGGGAGATGTCATTCTTGATCCTTTTTTCGGAAGTGGGACAACAGGTGCGGTTGCGAAGCATCTCGGTCGTCATTTTATTGGGATTGAACGTGATGTTTCTTACGCTTCTCTTTCTGTTGAGCGAATCAGAGCTGTAGAGGCTTTGTCTTCATCCGTTCTGCAGGTTATGAAATCAAAGCGTAGTGAACCCCGCGTTGCTTTTGGCAGTTTGGTCGAATGTGGTTTGCTTACCCCCGGTGATGAACTTCATTCCCCGGATGGTTGTCATGCGGCCACAGTGCGTGCTGATGGCTCTCTGTCTCATTCTCAGGGGGCGGGTTCCATTCATAAGCTTGGTGCGCGCGTTCAGGGATCTGAAAGCTGCAATGGTTGGACATTCTGGCATTTTAAGACCGATGGACGGATGAAGCCTATTGATCTTTTACGGCAACAATTTCGCTCTGCCTGCGTTTCTACTTGAAAGGCGTGTTTCCTTTGGGCTCTATTTTGAAATTGGATCTATATTAAAAGTTAAAAGACTTTTTGATGGAGTAGAAGCCGGAGGAGGGGAATATCGGAATTTTTCAAGGAATTTGATTTCCTTTCTTTCGGTCGTTTCGGCTCCTTTTTATTGTCTCTATTCATGGGTATTTTAGCAGGTTTCTTCCTCGGGTTACCAGACGCATTTCCTGTATTTATTCTTGAATTTGATCCTGTTTGTTACGGGGCGGCGAAGCCGTACAGGCAGGACTCTTCACGTCCTGTTCTATGCTACCTGTTCTCAGTCATTAAAAGGTTTTACTTACCTTATTATTTATTTTACTTCAATTTTATTGAATTTATTTTTTTTGTTCAGTAAACATTAACGATAATTTATTAATTTGTTAAAGTTTGTTAAAAAGCCAACTCATTCTTTCATTGAGGAGAGTCTATGTTTTCCTTTTTAGGTCGTTTCAGTATTACAAAACAGCTCCTGATAGGAAGCGGTGTTCTTGTTTCCTTTGTTATTATTTCCAGCCTTATTTCTCTCCAGACGATGTTAGGATTTTCTTCCAGTTTCATTTTGTTTCATGACAAAGTGGAGGAGGCATTGCTTGATACCCAGCTCAGTTTTGAAATGAGCGAAATTGAACTCAATATCGGTGAGTATCTAAGGAACCCCGACCCCCTTTATCTAATGAAAATTCACGACATGATTGGCTCTTTTTTGAGAGATATAAAAGAGGCGAAGAAGCGGAATTCGGGTGAATATCAGATCTTACGTCTTGATTTGATTTCTGGTCTGACCAAGGGGTTCGGTTCGAATTTTAAACGCATTGTGGAAATTGATAAGCAATATAAAGTTCTTTTTTCAGAACAGTTTGATGATATCCGTCCACAGTTGAAAGAGCATCTGGATGCTCTTTCACATCTCAGTCTCCAGAGTGCGGATTTGTATACAGCTTATGAAGCGACGAAAATTCACAATCACTTTCTTTTAGCCAATTTGTTTCAGAACAAATTTTTTTCTTCTGGAAAGAAAGAGTATTATTCCCTTTACAGTAAGGAATTAAAAGCTGCACGGAAAGTAACTGAAGTGCTTGTCAGTAAATCCAGGTCTCTAAAATACAAGGAATTTCTGATAAAAGTGGAATCATTGCTTGGGCGCTATGGGAAGGCGATGGACAGGTTGAAAGAGTTGCATATGCTGCGTACGGAAATCGTTGAAGAAATGTTGGACCTGCAGGGAAAACAGATTTCAAGGGCTGCACTGGAAATCAGGGATAATGCTAGAAAAAGTGAAAAAACCCTGGCACAACAGAGCGAAGAGGAAGTCAAAGTCAGTATGACACGGACTTGGATTATTCTCTCAATGACTATTTTACTGGGTGTTATCGTAACCTGGCTTATTGCCAGAAATCTTGTGGTTCCACTACATGAGATGAGAGATGCGATGAACAGTCTTGCGAAGGGAAATCATAATATTGACATTCCTGCATTCGCCCGTCGGGATGAACTCGGTCAAATGGCTGCAGCTGTGCAGATTTTTAGGGATAATGCAGTGAATCGCCAGCGTCTCGAAGATGAACAGAAAACGGATGATCTGGCACGCCGTTCACGACAACAGAGAGTCGAGAATCTTATTTCTGATTTTCGGGTGTCGACCCAGGGGCTTCTGGAGGCGGTAAGTGCCCATATGGGAAAGATGAGAGGGAGAGCTAAGGCTTTGGGCCAGATTGCAGAAGATTCTGATAAGCGTGCTTCTGAGATCGTTCTGTCTTCGGAAGAAGCCTCAAGTAATGTACTTAATGTGGCGCTTGCCTCTGAAGAGCTTGCGGCGTCAATCAAGAAAATTGCCAGTAAGGTTTCTGAAACGACAAAAATCGTTAGTCAGGCGACCGATGGTGCCCGTTCATCAAATGAGAAAGTTGCAAGCCTTAATGACGCAGCGCAGAAAATTGGCGATGTTGTATCCCTGATTCAGGATATTGCGGAACAGACTAATTTGCTTGCCCTTAATGCAACCATTGAGGCGGCGCGCGCTGGTGATAGCGGGAAAGGCTTTGCGGTTGTTGCATCGGAAGTGAAGAGCCTTGCCAATCAGACGGCTAAGGCAACGGAAGAGATATCACAGCAGATTATGGCAATACAGGGTGCAACAGGTGAAGCGGTTATTTCCATTACCTCTATTGCGGAGATCATGGAAGAGGTTGACCAGTATACGAGAACGATTTCTGAGTCTGTAAAAGAACAGGGGAACGCTACGGCTGAGATTAGCCGCAGTATTGCAGAAGCCGCATCAAGAACCGGCCATGTGGCTAAAAATGTGCTGATAATTAGCTCAGCAACATCCGAGATGAATTCTTCTGCTAATGAGGCTGATCAGTTGTCTACTGACGTTGTATTCCGGACAGAAGATTTGCGTAAAGCGATTGATTGTTTCCTTGAGGATGTTGCTGTGGCATGATTCTCTGAATATGCTTGTACGGGGTTTCACCTGATGAAAAATATCGGAGGAGGGGCTCTCATATGTTTACCTGTAAAACTGAGGGCTGGTTCTCCATACAGGGAATATGGCGACAATGATCTTTATCAGGACAATGTCTGTTATGATTCTATAAAAGCTAAAGCGTTTGTTTTTCATATGAGGGATTCTTTCGATTTAGGGTGTTTGTGCTTTTTATTCTGCTCCTGTTGATGATTTCGTTCAGTGTATTTTTTGGTAGGTTTGTTTTTTTCAGTAGGGGGCCTGGATGTCTTTATCATTTTTTTCGGTTACTCAATCGTTTGATTAATGGGTCTGCTTAGGTCTTGTGTCCTATTTTTTTGGTAAGGATTATTTTTTGTCTTCCTGATTTGTTTGAAATATTTCTTTCTGTGGGCAATGGGTTGCCCGCGCCTTTAATTTGGAACGTTTGCAAGACATCGGGAAACGGAGGAGCAATTTTTTATTTTTATACTGATTCTCGGTCACAATCTGTATTGTTATGAAGCAATTGCCGATGATTTACATGAATGGAGGCTGTCTTTGTACACAGGCGACGGGCAGTTAATTCACATCGCCATGCACCCGGAGCCCCAGAGATTGTAAACAGGTTATATTGTGCCAACGGATGATGATTATGCCCCATGGACGATGCTGAAGGAACGCCAATCACGGGAATGGAGCTACCACCAGGGCCAATCAGGCTGTTAAGTGTATCTGTGTGATTATGCCCATGTAAAATAAGTTCTGCGCCATATGTGCAGATAATCCGATTGAGGGCGGCGGCATCTATGAGTCGTTTATACCATTTTGTTGTTCCCGGGACAGGAGGATGATGGATCAGAATGACTCGGAAAAATTTTTCCTCTTTTAGTTGGCACAGGAGTTTAGCGAGCCGGTTCCGTTGTTGAAGTCCCACGCGTCCTGTTGCCATTAAAGTGCTGTTGGATATGGCACTTGACAGGCAAATCAGGGCAATTGGGCCACGTTTCCGTACATAAGGCCAGTGTAGGGGGGGAACAGAGGGGTTGTCATCTTGCATATAGGACGATAGCAGAAGCAGTCCGTTCTGTGAGGCGCGCCTCAGGTAGGTGTCGTGATTCCCCGGGACTACGGATATCTTTTCATATGAACCAAATTGCATAAGCCATTTTCTTGCTGTCTCATATTCAGAGGGTAAAGCGAGATTGATCAGGTCGCCGGTCAAAACGATGTGGTCGGGTGCATGGGCGTTGATATCTGCAACAATTGCATCAAGGGCTTGATAATTATGTTCATTGTTTCGTTTTCTGATCAGGTTGATGTAGCCGATAATACGTTTATTAAACAATTCTAATTTTCCTGGGGAGGCAGCTAGGTCCAGGTGAATATCTGACAAATGTGCGAAAGTGAACATAGATAAATTCCTTTTTTCAGGGATGTTTCATCCTTATACCTGAAGTTAAGGATGTCTCCGTTTTGACAAGTGCTGCCTGAGAGGGGACTTTAAACTATCTTTTGTTTTTTTGTTTATCTCTGATCCATTTTCATGGACGTGTTTTTTCTGAGGTGGTAAAACTAGATCTTCAGGCAGGGTAGATGTCAGGGCATGTGTGGTCTTGTATCAGGTATTTTTATCTTCTGACAGGTTCATGTGATTGTCCTGAGGGGCCGCTTTTTAGAAATTTATTTGCCATGATGCTTCTGATTCGCCTTGCTCCTGTTCGTTCTGTGGACGTAGTTGCGTTTTTTCTTCTTTGTTTTCCGTAATCTCCTTGTTTGTTTTTTCTGGGTTATCATTTATTTTTTCTGGGTTATCAGAGGAGGAGCTGCGAGGCTTTACCTTGTTAAAATTGGTTTTGCTGGGTGTAATATGGTTGTATCTCTTGTTTCCTTTAAATGTGAGCAGGCTTGCCATCATCAGGCGGTAGATGCGCTTCATGGGTCTGTATTGGGAGCTGACCGCTTTTCTCGTCCTAGCTTTCTTTTTCGTTCAGGTCTGGCTTGTGTACCGGACCTTTGCTACGTAGTGCTGGATGAAGGAAAAGTTTTCGGTTCTATCCGTTACGCGCCTGTACATATTTGTGAACATGATGGTTTGATGCTGGGACCATTGGTTGTCCATCCTTTTTATACAGAACGTGGTTATGGCGTTGCTTTGATGCGGTTAACTATTGATCTTGCGCGCCAGAAAGGACACAAGTGGATTTTTCTGGTAGGTGATTTGTCTTACTATACCCGCGTGGGGTTTCGTTTCCTTGGTGAGGGAAGGATTTTTCTGCCCGGCCCTGTGGATTTGCATCGTGTTTTATTCTTGGAACTTGTACCCGGGGCCGCTGATGATTTGTCTGGTGAGGTAAAGCCAGGTCATTTGGGCCGCTCCTTTTTCGATGATTAGTACCATGTCGGGGCGCATGCTTTAGAGAAATAGGGCTGGCTTCATAATTCGGAAGTGGAGGATCGGGTGTAAGGAGAGAAAATGGCTCTGTTTCTTGTTTGGGCGTGCTTCTCGAGAGGGGCCACCTTTCATGTGTATTTTTCCTTTTGTTTCTTGAGTCAGTTTCCCTTTTTGAGGAGGATCTGTTTCTGGTTTTACAATTGAGGAATGTCTTTTTCCGTCTTTTTTTGATGTGGCTGAGGCCTGCTTTGCTCCTCTCCCCTTTCCGCCGACAGGATGCCCACGCGTGACATTGCGGTATGATTTTCAGGGGATTAGGGGTGTCGGGATCTTTCCTAAATCATGTGCGGCTAATTGCTTTTCTGTTATTTCGAATGGGTAAAGGCAAGAAAACTGTGTCGGAAATTTCGTTACGTGGAGCGGCGTGGTTGTCTGCTCCCGGATTACAGCATGTGTTGTCTTTACTTGATGCCAGGCAGGGGTGTACGCGCATTGTTGGTGGAGCTGTCCGCGATGCACTATCCGGTCGTCCGGTAACAGATATTGATCTTGCAACATCATTGTTGCCTCATGATGTTATTGAACGTTCTGTTTTTTGCGGCTTAAAGGTCATTTCAACTGGTTTGTCTCACGGTATAGTTACCTTGCTACATGAGGGACGGACTTATGAAGTTGCGACTTTGCGTCGTGATGTTACGACTGATGGTCGCCATGCGCGCGTTGTTTTTACAAAAGACTGGCTTGAAGATGCGCGCCGTAGAGATTTCACGATCAATGCATTATATGTAGATATTCACGGAGATATTTTTGATCCTTTGGGAGGATACGAAGATATTATTTCAGGTTATGTGCGCTTTATTGGTGATGCTGCGGAACGAATTTGTGAAGATTATTTGCGAATTCTGAGATTTTTTCGATTCTCTGCCAAATATGGACGGGGGGCACTTGATAGGTCTGGTTTGCAGGCCTGCATTGAAGCGCGGCATGGAATACAACGTCTCTCTGCGAACCGGGTTGGTCGGGAACTCTTATATTTGCTTCGTGTTCCTGTTCCGGAATCTGTACTTTTGAAGATATCAGAGACAGATATTTTACAGGGGATCCTGTGTGGTGTTGTACATAGCGTCCTGCTGAGGGCTTATTTTTCCATTGAGAGAATGTATAAATTTGAAATTGATCCATTTAGACGGTTACTCGTTCTCTCTTGTGCGATTGCCGGGGATGCTCAACGAGTGGGGAAGCGTTTAGCCTTGTCACGAGCCGAGAGTATCCGTCTTGCTGCCGGAAGTGAGGGGTATGAAAGACTATCAGCTTTGATGGATGATAGCTGTTGGATGAAGATTTTTTACCGTTGCGGAATTGAGACCTATCGTGATCTTGTCGTTATGGCCTGGGTGCGTGGGGTAGAAAAGGAAAGTTCACACTGGTATCGGATATTCTGTTTGCCGGAAACATGGCAGATCCCCGTGTTTCCTTGGTCCGGTGCTGATCTGGTTGCCTGCGGTATATTGCCTGGTCCTTATATAGGTCACCTTTTGTCACGTCTGGAAGCTATGTGGATTCAAGAGGGGTTCCCTGATAACGCGGAGCATTTGCAGCGCATTTTCCTGAAGACTTCAGGAAAGATGAAAAGGATTAGCGAGGGAGATAATTAAAAGGGCAGGTGCGGGTTCTGTTAATTAACTTTTACCCAATGATTTTACGAAGCTTCTCCACAGCTTCTTCATAAGACTCTCGCTGAAAATTCAAAAGGGCAATAAAGTTTCCTTTATCGTTGAACAGGTAGACAATTGTGGAGTGATCAACGCTATAAGAGCTGTCCTTATTTTCTGATTTCATGTGGTCGTGACCGTCAGCTTTTTCCTTCTGTGGTCTTTTTTGATAATAGGCTCCGAGGGCTTTTGTCATTTCCGCGATGACCTTGGAAGAACCGGTAAGCCCGATAATACGCTCATCAAAAGAAGTGAGATATGAAGCAAGCCGTTCTTGTGTATCACGCTCAGGATCA
>JAQRMX010000069.1 GCA_028599125.1 Alphaproteobacteria bacterium
TTATTGATTCTTTTAGATTGTTTTGTTGCTTCCTATTTTATCATTTATGAGTAAGTTTTTTAATTTTTAGCTATTCAAGCTAGAAATTCACTCGCTTTATGGGGTTTTGCAAGAGGCTCTTGAGGAAACAATTTAAATTTTTGGACGGTTCAAGGCCAATCATTTCAGGAAGTTGAATATATGTTAAGGTGTTGGGCTGTAAAACCTTATGATCGGGAGCAATTTTCTTTATGAGTAAAAAATGATAAAAATAACGGATGTCCGAAAACAAAACTTTGAAGCAATTCCAATAGATTCGTTCTGGAATGTTGGCGATGAAAGAGAGCTGAAAATGCATAGAATACATGCATATCCGGCGAAATTTCCTGCATTTCTGACAACCAAAGCCCTTGAATTTGCTGAAACTCAAGGGCTTTGCCCTGAGAAAATCGCAGACATATTTTGCGGTTGCGGAACCGTGGCATACGAAGCACGAAGAAATAATATGGGCTTTTGGGGGTGCGACATAAACCCGGTCGCAACATTAATCGCCAAAGCAAAAAGCTCTGATTACAAAGAAAAACGACTCGAAGAATACTATGCTATTATTCTTGATGTGTATTCAAAGCAGACCATTAATAAGCGCATATTCACAAAAGCAAATGATAGATTAAAATACTGGTATTTTGAAGAGCAATATCTTGACCTTTACCGACTTAAAAGCTCCATATACGCAAGCGTCCCAAAAAGAAGTAAATATTTACCGTTCTTTTTGTGCGCATTTTCGAACATTTTAAAGCCAACATCGAAGTGGCTCACAAAATCCATTAAGCCACAGGTGGACCCAAACAAAGAACCAGCGAATGTCCTGAGCGCATTTGCTGAACAATTTAAGCTGAT
The DNA here is from genome assembly GCA_028599125.1 of Alphaproteobacteria bacterium. Classification (GTDB taxonomy): domain Bacteria; phylum Pseudomonadota; class Alphaproteobacteria; order Rhizobiales; family NORP267; genus JAQRMX01. The sequence goes on from JAQRMX010000069.1 coordinate 880, forward strand.
GGTGAAGGCAAGTAACGAAAGTTCAATTGCGGACACGCCGGAAATAAAAATTGAGACTACCGATTTTTTAGCCACGCGCCAGAAGAAACCAACTGTTGATATGATTATCACCAGCCCACCATACGTAACATCTTATGAGTATGCGGATTTACATCAACTGTCATCTTTATGGCTTGATTTTGCCGATGATTATCGAGATTTAAGGCAGGGGTCCATAGGCAGTTTGCATCACGATTATAATTTTGACAGAGAAGTAAAGCGCCTCAATCGCTCCGGGATGAGCATTGTTTTCAACTTACTTGATCGTGACAAATCCAAAGCCAAATCGGTAGCAAAGTATTTTCTTGATATTCAAAAAACCACTCAAGAATGTCACAGTATGCTTTCAGAAAATGGTATGGCCCTGTTTGTCATTGGAAATACGGAATACAAAGGCATCAGGATGGACAACGCTCGACACCTCGCCGAATCTTTATTTGATTGCGGTTTTAAAGATGTCCTTGTCACAAAAAGAAAAATCACTGGGAAAATATTAACACCATACCGTACTGAAAATGGTTGTTTTACCAGCAACAAGTCCGGAAAGAAAATTTACAGTGAAGAGTTCATCATAGTAGGGAAAAAGTAGAATAACGCAATGACAGCCAAGCCATTAAAAATCAGACCTTATGCCCGCCTGCTGACCATGCTTGGTGATCAACTCATCAAGAATGAACGTATTGCTCTGATTGAGCTTGTCAAAAATTCATATGATGCCGATGCCGACTGGGTGAAAATATCTTTTTGTGATTTTGGAGAAAATTACGAAGTAACAGAAAATTCAAAAATTATCATTGAAGATAATGGCTGTGGAATGGATGCGAAACTTATTGAAGAGCATTGGCTGAACCCGGCGACACCCGAGAAAAAACTCAGGAAAGAGAACAAATCAAAAACCACCAAAGGGCGGTTCATACAGGGTGAGAAGGGAATTGGACGGTTCGCGATTTTAAAATTGGGAAAACACATCAATATATTCACCCGTAAGCAACGCCAATCCAGCGAGCACAAAATCACATATGATTTTTCAAATTTCGACGATGACTTTCTTCAAAAAGATGGCGTAGAAAAAGTTTTGTTTTTGGATGACTTAGAAATAATTTTGGAAACAGGTGAGACGGATAGGATAAATAAAAAACCTATCAAGCTAGGTGCTCGCAAAGCTAGGCAGACAACGCACGGAACCATTATCGAAATATCTAAGTTAAAAGGTAAATGGTCAAGAAGTAAAATAGAAGAAATCTACAAAGACTTATTTAAATTGCAGTCCATATTCCCAAAATTGCATGAGCAAAAAGCAAACGGTTTCTCTTGCTATGTAGACAAAGATGGTACCCCGGAAAATTTCGGAAAAGATTTAGAAAAACGGTTTGAAGATTTACTTGATAACAAATCAGTCCTCAAGGTAACGAATGGTCACTATGATGAAACTAGCGGCGAATTTGAGTTCGACTTGGATGATGCACCGTATTCATTGAGTATCCATGAGCCAGCATTAAAAGGACTCGCCGTATTCAAGAACCACTTTGACCCTGCCCGCATTAAGCAAGATAGTTGGAAAACTGAATGCGGGGATTTTAATTTTAGTTTTTATGTTTTTGATTTCAGCAATAAAGCACCTTTAAAACATGAATTAGCAAAAGCTGATAAAGATATTATTCGACCTCATAGAATTTACTTATACCGTGACGAAATCAGAGTGTACCCTTATGGCGAACCTGACGATGATTGGCTCCGCATTGACCAGTATCGAGGCACCAAATCCGCTGGAGCGTTCTTGAGTAACGATCAAGTTGTCGGTGTTGTTGAAATTTCCCATCAAGAGAACCCCGATTTAAAAGATAAAACTAACCGAGAAGGTTTAATCGAGCTTGGCAATGCAGCTCACGATTTCATTGGCCTTTTAAAAACATTCCTTGCTTACATAAGGGAAAAGCCATACAGGCAATATCAATCGAAACTTCAAGACAAAAAAGCTCAGGACGTATTTCGCGGGGATAGAGTTCAGAAAGAATTTAATTTTCTAAGCGATGCTGTAAAAGACAATCCGCAAGCAAAGAAAATTTTGTCCCGAGCGCAAAAAGCGTATTCTATTGAACGAAATTTTCTAGTTCAAAGAGCCGAAACAACAGAAGACCTTGCCGGGGTTGGTTTGTCTGTCGAAGTGGCATCTCACGATATCATGGCAATCATGCATAAAGCGATTGAGATAGCAGATAGCCTTATCGCCGATGCAATACATGACGATGTAGATATAAAGACCATTTCCAAAGAACTTGGGGCACTGAGAGGCTCTCTGTCATTTGTCGAAGACAAGCTGCAAGATATGCAGCAATTATTCAAATCGTCAAAGCAACGGCGTAAAAGCATCAGGGTCAAGACCGTCATCGAAAGCGTTTATAAAATTTACAAACGATCTTTCAAGAGGCTGGAAATAGATTTTGAAATCAATGAAATCGGCTCGCCGCTAATAGCTAAAACGACCGATGCCGTTCTACTGCAATTGTTGATAAATTTATTCGACAATGCCACGTACTGGCTTGACCTAGTTACTAAAGATGAAAAGAAGGTAGTAATCACGTTAAATGGTGATACCGGATACATGATTGTTTCCGACAACGGCCCCGGTATTTCAAAAGATGATGCGCCATACGTGTTTGAACCTTTCTATTCAGGCAAGGGCGAAGATGGTCGGGGGCTTGGCCTCTATATCGCCCGGCAATTGCTTGAAAGAAATGACTACACCATAGATTTAGCTGATCTCAAATCAGACAAAATACTTTCAGGAGCAAATTTCGTAATTTGCTTTGTAGCGGGGGATGAGTAAATGACAAACATGCTGTCAGGAATCGCAGTTGTTATCGACGACACTATTCACGAGAAAACCCCAAAAGATCAGATTCATAAAATAATTTCCCAAATCGAAGAAAAAAATATCCCAATTGCAAAATATGATGAACTGCCAGAGAATGAAGCCCTCGAACACTTTAGCGGAATTTCATTTGTAATTTTAGATTGGAATTTAAAAAGCAAAGACCTTCCTGATGGTGTTCTGCAATCTGAGGACCAAATAGTCGCCGATGTTATTGACTTTATAAAGACTCTTAAGAGCAAAGTATTTGGCCCAATTTTTATATTCACAGCAACAAATGTAAGCGAAGTGAAAGCCAAATTAAAAGAGGCTGGTATATCAGACACGTCAATTATTGTTGCCAGCAAAGGGGGATTACTTGGCGGCAAACTATTTACCAAATTGGAAGAATGGATTAAATCATCGCCTCCGGTATATGTATTTAAAGAATGGGAACGTGAATACAATCAGGCTAAAAATTCTGTCTTTATTGATTTTTTTAAAATGAGCCATTCTTGGCCTAAAGTCCTTTGGGAGAACTTCAAAGAAGACGGTGTAGATACCAGTTTTGAACTTGGTGAAGTTATCACAAAAAACATACAAACACGAATGTCTCCATTTAATTTTGATGAAACACATGTGTGCCGTTCAAAATCAAAACCAGATAGAAAAGAAATTCAGTCGGTTTTACAAGGCGAGCGATATCTAAGCTCTATAGAGGCTGATGCATCAGTAACGACAGGTGATATTTTCAAAGAATCATATCAAGATGGCGAGGGAAATGAGCAGTTCAGATATTATTTGAACATTAGAGCGCAATGCGACACGTTGAGAAAAAGCAATCCCGAACTGCATTTACTAAAAGGCAAAGAAATTAAAATTGAGAACTATAAGGACAAAATCCACGAAGGCGCATTTATGGAAAGTAGAGTGGAGACTATTGTCCCTTTTATCGACGAGGCCCGAATAATCAGATTTGAGTTCTTCGACCTACATAAGAAGAAGTGGAATAGCATAAAAGTTAACAGAATCGGTCGATTGCTAGACCCTTATATTACAAGCATTCAACAGCGATACTCACTGCATCAGCAACGAAAGGGATTGCCCAGAATACCAGCAGCGGCATTCCCGCCAGGCACGATCAAAAAACGCAAAGCACCAACTTCATAGCTATGTAATGCTACCTGCCGTTGCCCGTTCAAAATCATGACCCGTTATTGATAATTGGATTAATATCAGGAAAATATTTATGGCAAATGATGACATGGAAACAAGAGAGCTCTTCGCTGATATTAATAACACAGACATCATGCAAATCTTTCTTGCTGATTTGCACGATAATTTACCTGACAGAATAGAGCGATTCCGACAACTAACCGATATTTATTACGAAAAAAATTCTGGTACTAATTTTCTTTTTGGTGGAGACGTTGTCTATCACACATGGGAAGAAGCTCGCTCATCATTTATTCATGGCAATTTCATAGCAACAATACTGCTTTGCCAAGGAATGCTTGAAAACCTTCTTGCCGCATTTCTCAATTGCGCGATACCAAGTGAAAAACTGCCGAAGCGTATTGGGTTGGCTCAAACTTTGAAATGCTGCCAAGAAAACAATATGTTATCTAATCAAGAAGTTACTGATATAAATAAATTAAAAGATTTGCGAAACCCACTATCACACCATCGCCATTTCGATGATGATGCCAATTTAACTTCACGCTCTGTGAAAGCAAATGACCTTTCTGGTGATCTTTTGCAAAGTGACGCAAGTTTTGCAATCGGTTTAGTTGCGAAAATTCTAGGAAAGGCCCCTTTCAAGCTTACCTGACGTATAAACCTGAATCCAAAGTTAAAATCTTAGAGACAACATTTCTGAACTTTGTTATTCGAGTATGTAATTCATGCATCCCACCGCTTTGACAGCCGCGCATATTTTTCAAAAATCTTTGCTCGTGCCTCTTCTTCTGTTTCACCGGACTCAACGAATGACCGCAATCGTCGCGCCATCTCTGTTTTAGGGATAGCGGAACATGACCACTTTAAATACGGCTCATCAGGGTTTTCTGAGGTTTCGAGTCGATATTCATCCAGCTTTGGGAATTTTGGATCAGAAGGACAAGGGCTTTCGATCTCTCCACCAAAAGCCGTATATCCGCATTCATAAACTTCCCTGATATCCCAATGTTTTTCTTCTGGATCGGCAGGGGCATCTATACGAACAGAATTTGGAGAATCACAATATGGGCATCGATACTCGGATAGTTCTGATTTCAATCTGTCAATTTCATCCCGTAAATCGTTAAGTGCTTCACCACTGGCAATGCGTTCGAGTTCACTATGTGGGTGTTGCTTATAAATATCTGGCCTTACCTGCTTCAAAAGCTTGATCGCGATTTCCTCCGGGTCATGCAGAGAAGTGTCAAGAGCAACAGTATCCGCAAGAGTCGGGCTGAATTTAAGGACTTCTTGACGAGAAATATCATGCCAAACGGGTAAGATCACACCCCCATCTTCAACGTCCCGACTGACGAGTCCGCGAAGCTCTCGCTTGGCCCACTTCTTGTTAATAAAATCGGGGCTGATAATTACGACCCCATACTTTGATCTGGCTAGACCAGCATCAATAGACTCAGATAAGCTATCCCCAACTTTCAGTGAAAACTCGTCGTACCACACCGAAAGGCCAAATTCTTTCAGCGTTACAGCAAGGGGCCGGGCAACATGAGTTTTGTCCTCAGATGCATGGCAAATGAACAAATCAAACTCTGGCCTTAATTGCTGACTGCCATTCAAAATCGTCACCCTAATTCTGTTGCCTTATGTGTTCTTCAGCCGTTCCCTGCAAATCACCTCAACCACGCCCTGCAACTCGCGAATGCGGGATTCCAGCCATTCCAGTTCTTCGACTGTGATTTCGTAATGCTCTGAATACCGGGCCTCAACATAAGCCCGGCGGAGAAGTTCGAATTTTCGTTTATCTCCCCGTTGCTGGCGGGGCCATACTTCGACCAGTCGCTGGTCGAGGTCTTCCGCGAGGCTGCGTAGAACCTTTATGCTGTGGGTTGCCGGAGAGTAATGGGTCAAGGTCAACAGCAAGGCACGGTAAGCGTGTTCCGTTGCTTGGTGCAACGCGAATGCAGCCGACTCTATTCGATCTTCATTAATACAGTGTCTGGAAATTGCAAGTTGATCGTCTGCAAGTGAAAATGCCGCTTCGTAATATTTCGTTGCTATTTCCTGATACTCGGCCTCATTCAGCGGCTTGGGGGATGACAGCTTGTGGCCCTTTAGTTCATAGAGGGCGATACCATCCTTGCGAATATCGGAGAAAAAATATTGGCCGTTGGAAAGCTCGGAATTAACGGTATTCAGGGTTTCGACAATAAACTGCACTTCCCGTTTAATCGTCGGGTCGAACATCAGCCTGTCTTCGGCGGCTTCCCAGAACCTGTGATCCGCCAGAAATTTGGCGTTCACGATCACCAGAATGTCGTAATCGCTCTTGTAACCGCTTTTGCGGTCATCAACCCAGGTTCCACGGGCAAAGGAACCAAACAGGATAATCTTGAGAATTCGCCCCCGTTTCTTCTTCTCTGACATCGCCGTAGACATGGCAGAGTCGAATTCCTCGAACAGGATTTCCTTAACCCGTTCAAGTTCTCGCTGCTTTGCTGGCGGTAGCCCTAATCTCTAGATAGAAAACACTAAAACTCAGGAAGCCTTGGCTGTATAATGGTTTGTGACAAAACGCACCAACACCCAATGGGTGATACAGACAAGGCTTACGATGATTCTACCT
>JAQRMX010000007.1 GCA_028599125.1 Alphaproteobacteria bacterium
AACTGTTTGTGATATGGTCCCATTGATTGGCGTTAATCGTGCCTTTGTTACCAAAGGGCTCCTGGCTATGCGGCGGGGTCTCAACCCTGGTCTTTCTGCTCTTGCCATGAAAGCCTCTCTTCAATTTCCACCAAATGTTCAGACTCTTGGTTTTGTTTTTGGTCCCCGCATCAATGCCGGCGGGCGTTTAGGACGCGCTCATCTTGGCGCACGATTATTGAGTAGTTCTGATCTTAATGAAGTCCAGGAGATTGCCGTAACACTTGAGCGGATGAACAAAGAACGAAGAGAAATTGAACAAGAAATTCTTGAAGAAGCGCTTGCAGAAGCGATGTATTTAATGAATATGGATCCGGATATGTCCCTTATATTAATCGGTAAGGAGAATTGGCATCCGGGTGTGATGGGCTTGATTGCCAGTCGCCTGAAAGATCATTTCTGCCGCCCGGCGATTGTGCTTTCTTTTGATCATAATGGTAACGGTGTTGGTTCAGGACGTTCGGTTCCTGGTCTGGATCTGGGACGGGCGGTTCGTGCTGCCGTTGATGCAGGTTTGCTCGTGAAGGGCGGTGGACATTCAATGGCAGTGGGTCTGAGTGTGAAGAAAGTCAATTTGGAGAATTTAAGAACGTTCCTGAAGGAATTCCTGCTGTGTTCTGGAGGCGAAAATCAGGGAATTGATGAACTCATATGTGATGGAGCACTTACAGCAGGTGCAGCTGTCCCGGAATTAATAAAATCACTGGAAACGGTTGGTCCTTTCGGTATCGGAAATCCGGAACCTTGTTTTGTCTTTCCTTCACACCGCCTGTCCGGTGTGCGTATCGTTGGTAAAGTTCATCTCCGGTGCCTTGTAAAAGGGAAAGATGGCGGCTCTGTGAAAGCGATTCTTTACCATTCTGTTTCGACGCCCCTTGGCCGTTTTTTGCTTGAGCATTCTGGGCGGCTACCGGTTCATGTTGCAGGTTTCCTGGGTATTGATTATTGGGGAGGAACGTGCCGAGCACAGCTTAGAATTGTAGATGTTGCAGAAGTTCCCGAAAAATAACCAGCTGTGCTTTTTACGTTTGTTTGTTCTGTTTTTTCAGTCACTTTCATTGAATGAATACGCAGGTTTTCGAGGAGAAATAATCTGCCGTGTTTTGAATCTTTAGCAGAGAGACCTCTCAGCGGGTGGGCTTGCTGTCTCTGTTCTGCTTTGTACTGCAAATGATTCAAACTTGAAAAAAGAATTATGTTCTAGTGTTTCTTTTCTCTGAGTGAATTTAATTTATATTTGCGTATATGATTTTGTTCGTGCGGGGTGCTGTTAATGAAGCTTTACCTTCACGAAGGAAACTCTTCCTTTTTTCCCTGAGATAGCGGCAGAAAAAAATCAGAAGGGAGAGGCTGTGAGAAATAAGAAAACTGGCACGCCCTACGGGAATCGAACCCGTGTCTCCGCCGTGAAAGGGCGATATCCTGGACCGCTAGACGAAGGGCGCGCACCAAACCTACCCCTTAACTTGCTTATAGCGGGGATTATCTAGTCTGTGCAACTGTTTTAACTGTTTAGGTACGTATTTCAATTCTGCATGGTGAAATCATGATCTCTGGATTTGAGTGATAAGATTAAAGCAGCCTGCCCGCAAGTTAATTCCTGGTTTCGAAGCCGCTGTTGATTGATAATATTTTTAATTCGAATCAAAAATCGGAGTGAGGCTGATCCGGTCTCCTCCTGCCATACAGGGGAGCTGTGATCTGATACTATGAGCCCTTTTTTTGTTAAAAAGCTTTTTGTTTTTTATGAATTAAATCATGCATTTAGTTATTCTTTTGAAGAGATGAAATAAATTTCACTTGCATTGAGGTGATAACGCTCTTTTATCTTTCAGCTTAATGTTTATCCTTTAGGCTGTTATAAGGCAAAAGGATTGGGTGGAAACGCTAGGGAGTTGTGATAGAGTAAGAGAAAGAAGAAGATTTCGGCGCCGGGGGCAACGCCATTTTTTGTAGTTAAATAGATTACTATGGAGTTGTGCGGTATGGTGATGCAAGTCGGTGTTGGTTTAAATGGGTCTTTTTGTGGAGCAGAAGAGCAAGGCCTTAACGTAATTGAGGTTTCCGGGGTTATAAAGTGGTTTGATTTAAACAGGGGTTATGGGTTCATTATCCCTGATTCCGGCCTTCCTGATGTTTTGCTTCATGTTACTTGTCTTCGCAATGATGGTTATCAAACAGCTTATCCAGGTGCTCGTATTGTTTGCGAGGCATTGAGGCGTTCTCGTGGGTTTCAGGCCTTCCGGGTTCTTTCTATGGACGAATCTACGGCTGTTCATCCCTCTCAAAATTCTTCGCCGAGGGAGCACGTGCCTGTTGTTCCGACGAGTTCTCTTGAAAAAGCGGAGGTAAAATGGTTCAATCGGATAAGGGGGTATGGTTTTGTGACCAGAGGTATTGGCACGCCAGACATCTTTGTTCATATGGAAACTTTACGACGTTATGGTTTTACGGAGTTGAGGCTTGGTCAGATTGTCTGGGTCCGCTACGGGGAGGGCAGAAATGGTCTCGCAGCGTCGGAGATTTTTTTGGAAAGGGAATCACCTTTCTCTTCTCATTGAGATACCTTATCTCTAGGCTCTTCCTTTTTTTTCTGTTTTTTTCTTTCCTCAATGGTCACTCTGCTTTTGCATTGACAGGGCAGGTAACCATTGAAGGTGAGAACTCTTCAAGTGTCTTTGATGTTGAAATAGCAGCAGATGACCAAAACAGGGCGATAGGCCTGATGTACAGGCGTTTTCTTGATGTGAGGCATGGAATGCTCTTTGATTTTAAGAGAACGCAGGACGTAAATATGTGGATGAAGAATACATATATTCCGCTGGACATGATCTTTATCACAGCCCTTGGAGTTGTGCGTCGTATTGAAGAGTATGCTGTTCCTTTCTCAGAGGAACCTGTTTCTTCGGGGGGGCCGATCCGTTATGTCCTTGAAGTTAGAGCCGGTACATCACGCCGTTTGGGATTGGCGCTTGGGCAGAAGGTTTCATTTTCGTGGATGTCGCAGTAATTATTCTGCTGGTAAAGGATTTATCAATTCTGGAGAGGCTGTCCTCTAGTTTTCACCTTATTTTTCTCCGATTGAAGTTTTTTACCAGTGTCCGTATCGTTTGAAGAATTTTGTTTTTTGTCCCTTATTGTAATAAATGTTCACTTTTACATGATTTACCTTTTTCCGGAAGAAGCAAGTGAGAGAAAATCATTAAGGGAAACGTGGTTTTCCTTGTTCATGGTAAAAAATGATGCCCAATATTTAATTCCCAATTATGTTTTTTCTGTGAAGATCTGTTTCCCATGAATTTTGTTAAGGAGGGGGACACCCATTTTGATTATGATTGTCCTCTGAGATGGAATAATTCTCTTTGCAAAATGGTTGTTGTTTTGCTTTAGCGGAAATTTGCTACGCCTATACCAAGATTCACTCTTGTCGAAAAAAATAACGGCTTGTATAAGTGTTTGTCATCAGTTGCTTTCCGGAGTGTTTTTCCTGAATCTGGGGTTTGTTTTTCAGGGTTATGACCTCTCCTGTCGGGGTGTAGCGCAGCTTGGTAGCGCATCTGCTTTGGGAGCAGAGGGTCGCAGGTTCAAATCCTGCCGCCCCGACCACTTTTGTTACCGTTTCTGGTCTCCTTTATTATTTTGTCGGGAAGTATTAAACTGAACTTAAAGGCATGATTCGAGAGATAAGGTACCATGCGCGCACGAATTTATAAACCAGCCAGAACTGCCATGCAATCTGGACACGCGGCAACGCATGGATGGTTTTTGGAATTTGAGCTGAAAAAGCCTTGCAGGGTTGAGCCGTTGATGGGGTGGACATCGTCAAATGATACGCTTCAGCAATTGCGACTTCGCTTTTCGACACGGAAAGAAGCGATGAGCTATGCTAAACGTAATGCTATTTCCTTTATAGTGCTGGAACCTCAGGAGCGCAGGATTTTTCCGGCCTCTTATGCGAGTAATTTCCATTTTAAACGATCTGAAGGCTGGACGCATTAGCCTTTCATCGTTTAACAAACTTTTTCTAAAGTGGCAGGAAAAAGGAGCATGTGTAAATCAGGTTTTTCAGATTTCGTTTCAGATACAGGAATAAAGTGATTGTGATTGTCCTGTTACTCAATCGGAGCAAGTTTTTTTCAGGGCAATGAGACGCCAGAGTGGAGTGAAAGTGTTGAATATTAAAAGAATATGAGCTTGAGTTTGTCCTTAAGAGCTGTTTTACAGTTTGTTTAATAAGCAGAAAGAATCCGGCCCCGTAGCTCAGCTGGATAGAGCATCGGTCTTCTAAACCGAATGTCGCAGGTTCGAACCCTGCCGGGGTCGCCATTATCCCTTTTATTTCAAGGATTTGCGTTTCTGAAAGGAAGTGATGTTTCTTTTTACCTCTCTTTGTCCAGTTATGCTTTGGGCCTTTTGTTGTTGCGCTTTTCTTCATCCTGAAAATCTGGGTTCTGTTCACTGGGTGTAGAGAGAGCTTTTTGGAGAGGAGACGCTGTCCTGCCGATTTTTTATGTCGTTGAATCGACTCACGAGTCTGTTTGACCGTTTTCCAGATTTTCTATTTTTTTATAGATTCTAACCTGAACCGTCTATTTAAAGCTCTATCTTACCGGAAAATCCGAGGCGAAGCAAAAGAAAAATGAAGAGAAAAAGGTAAGCATTTGTTGAAATAACCAGCAGAGTGGAAGAAATTTTTTTCATCAAGTCTCTTGGTTAGCTTGTTTCCCAGAGCCTTGCGGCCCCCCGTGCTTTACTGCTCAAACCGTATTTTGACTGACGAACATCAACCATGCCGTCCCTGGCCAGGATGTAAGGTGCCATCAGGATAGGCAGTCTTGTGTAAAGGTGGTTTATTTGTGCTAATTCACCACCCAGAACGATCATTTCAGAGTCAAATATGTTTACAACTAATGCCAGTCCCCGTGCCAAACGCTGTGTATATTGTTCTAGAAATGCCTTTATATCCGAGTCATTTTCACTGTCATGAATGAGCTTCTTCAAGGAGAGGGTGTCACCCTTCAGCTTTTTTGTATCACGCAAAACGGCTCCGGTGGAGATCCATGTTTCAATACAGCCTTGCTTTCCGCACCAGCACTGACGAGAGCTATCCTCAACTTCATCAGGTTTAAGCCACGGTAATGGATTATGATTCCACGCACTGGTGGCTACATGTGGTCCCGGAAGGAGGTTTTTTTTGAATGTTAATCCACCGGCACAAGATGCATCTAGAATAGCCCCGAACAAAGACTTTACTCCCTTGCCAGCTCCATCAATAGATTCTGAAAGAGCAAAGCAATTTCCATTGCTTACGCAGC
>JAQRMX010000070.1 GCA_028599125.1 Alphaproteobacteria bacterium
TTGTATTAATTCATTTTATGATTACTAATTGTATTAATTAAGCGATAGGCGTTGAAATATTGCCGAGCCTGATAGTAATGGGTTTAATTTTGAGATTTTACATTCTGATGATGAATTATTCTGAAGGTAGTTTTTATTATTTTAAACTACAGAAATTTCAGAAAGAGACAAAAAAAGATGATAAAAGTAGCACACTCGGGTAGGACTGAGAAGATTATGGTTTTTATTCACTCTGTTTTCTACGATCTGGGAGATCATCTTTTGGTGACATAGGGTGCTGTAAATCTGGAAAGGGGAGGCGTTTTCTTCATTTTCGGTATACTGGTTGATTTTGATACTAGTAAGAGGAGATAGGGGGCTATCTGTTGAATTTATCCGGTAATGTTGGTATACGCAGCTTACGGACAGACTCATGATCAACTCATTGTGTTCGTCTTGCTTGTGTGTTCCTGTACCAACCTATCGGTTACAATTTAGCTAATTCCTGCTGCTTGTTACAGGGTGAATTTTGCTAAGGAGGTTCAAGAAGATAGCCGTGATGTCGTTTCCGGGAAATCATTTACTGCTCTCTGAACGACCTGCGTTTAATATACCGCCGGTTGTTACTTTTTTTGTTGCCGTATTAATTGTCATCCATATTATTCGCCGTACCCTTTTATCTGATGAAACTGATGCGACACTTTTATTATACTTTGCATTTAATCCTGCCCGCTATGGTGGAAATGAAGGAATCGGCCTTGTCTGGCCGGGAGGGCAAGAGGCGGATATATGGAGCTTGGGGACACATGCCTTGCTGCATTACAGCACAGCGCATTTGCTGGTCAATTGTTTTTCTCTCCTCATCTTTGGTGGCTTTATTGCGCGCTTGTTTTCTCGGATAGGATTTTTTCTTTTTTGTTCAGTAATCTCAGTAGGAAGTGCGCTGTTCTATCTTTTGTTTCATTGGGGAGAAGTGAGCCTACTGCTTGGTGCTTCAGGGTTCATATCTGGGCTGATGGGCGCAACAGTCCGTTTTTTCCTTTGGGACTATTCGGGTAGCTTGCTGTCATCTTCGCAAGCTTTTCTTTTTCGAAAATCCATGCTCATATTTGCTATTTTTTACATTTTTTTCAATATTTTGAATGGGCTTGGTTTTGCGTTTGACCCGTTTCCCGGTATAGCGCCAGATCGTGTTGCGTGGGAAGCCCATTTGGGAGGCTTTGCAATGGGCTTTTTTTTCTTTCCTCTATTTTTTCGTAAAAGATTTTCGTAAAAGATAAAGTGTTTCTTTTATGATTTTTATGAAATGTAAGAGCCGTCCCCTGTGTTCTAATGGCGCGGGTTCAGACAAGAACAAGATGCGTTTTCCCGGATGATAAGTCATTAAGGCGAACAGAACGAAAAAAACAGGTGGAATGGCCCGTGTGACAGGCGCTTCCTATATCGTTCGTCCGGACCATAAGAAGAATGGCATCCTGATCGCAATCAACACGCATATCAACCACGCTTTGCGTTGCGCCGCTTTTTTTGCCTTTGTGCCAAAGCTGCTTGCGGGAACGCGACCAGTAATGCGCTTGCCCTGTTTCAATGGTTTTAGCCAGTGCTTCATCATTCATCCAGGCGACCATGAGAACAGAGGCGTTTATGGCATCAATTGTAACGCAAACAATCAGCCCTTCAGTGCTGAATTCCGGCATTAGGAGATGCCCTGTTTCTATGGCTTTTTTTGTGCCGCGAGGATGAAAAAAACAAGATGTCTTCATGGCTTTGCAACCGCAGTGAAACTTGCCTCTTACACAGACATTTTTTACACTCGGATTCCGGTCTTTCTCTTGTTCAGGCTTTAGGGACATACGAGTGATATAAAACGTTTTTGCTCCTGCATGTCTTTAAACTTTCCAAGGAATTGTGCCGTAACAGTTGATATATTCCGCTTTTTGACGCCTCTCATGGACATGCACTGATGGACCGCATCAATCATTACAGCAACGCCATCTGGCTGCAAAGAGGAATCGATAGCATGGGCTATTTGTGAGCTCATGGCTTCCTGTGTCTGTAAGCGTCGGGCAAAAATCTCAATTGTTCGCACAAGTTTCGAAATACCGATGATACGTTTGTTCGGGTAATAGGCCACATGAACTTTTCCGATGAATGGGACCATGTGATGCTCGCAGTGAGAATGAAAGTCAATATCACGGAGTAGTACGATATCGTCATACCCTTTGATTGCATCAAATGTCCGCGACAGGCAGTCAAGCGGACATTCATGATAGCCGGAGAAGAATTCCTGATACGCATTTGTCACACGTTGTGGTGTGTCGAGCAATCCTTCACGTGTCGGGTCGTCTCCGGCCCAGGAAATCAGGGTGCGAACTGCGGATTCCGCCTCTTCACGAGTTGGTTTTTCAGATTGCGCCTTGTTGCTGTGTTTAGCATGCGCTTTGATTGTTTTTCCAGAAATTGCACTCATAATGCTTTTGTTTTAGTCTCCGTTTTGTTCGTACGGTCTCTCTTATTGATCAGTGAAGTGAAGGCAATTTTGCGTTATTCTTCTTCGTGTCATTTTTGTGCAGGAAGAGGGGCACACTCCACGCCGAATACCTGCTATGATGAACAGCATATGCTTTCATGGGGGAAGGGACAAGGGAAATTGCTCAGGAGCGTTATAGTAGTCTGCTTTGCAAGGGGCAGAGGGCATCGTTAATGCAGGGTATTTTGTCTGTCTTGTAGAGAAAGTATGAGGCGTAAGACTGTATTAATTTGATGGAGAGAAGGGATTTTTGATGTTGAGTGCAGTTTATAGTCATCTCATTCTGGAGCTGGCAGGCAATATCGGGCGCCTCGGTGTTTTAAAATTTCCGGATGCCTCTTCTGTTGTTTCTGCGCGTCCGTGCGGATCGAAAATTATCGTTCATCTTTGTCTTGAACGTGATGTTATTACCGATTTCGCACATGAAGTGCAGGCCTGTGCCTTGGGCAAGGCGTCTTCATCCCTGATGGCGCAGACTGTAATTGGTGCACATGTTGACGAATTGTTTGCGGCGCGCGAGTCTGTGTGTGCGATGCTGAAGGAGGGTGGTCCTGTTCCGTTAGGCCGGTGGAAGGTATTTGAGTGTATGGCTCCTGTCCATGAATTGCAGGGACGGCATTCATCCGTATTGCTGACTTTTGATGCAACGCTTGAAGCGGCCAGAAAAAGCCTTATACGTCATGCAGTGCCTTATGCTGGACATAATAAAAGCCGGTTGTGCGATCATGTTTCGGCGGAGTGATCCCCCGCGATATTCTCAGAGCTTCGGGAGCAAGTTGGCTTGCGGTCTGATCAGGCTGTACCGTTTCACGTTTTCGTTTTTTTTAGGACGAACGTGCCGTTATTTGCCTACATGTTCTGTTTATGCTGAAGACGTGATCAGGAAATATGGACTTTGGGTAGGTCTATGGATGGCTCTGGCGCGTATTTCACGTTGTCATCCCCTGGGTGGGCATGGCATTGATCCACCACCCTTTTGTCCGAGGCAACAAAATCCGTGGTACACTCCTTGGCACTATGGAAATTGGTGTGGACCAGAGGAGGTGAAACAGGATGACCCTGATGAGATCATCCGTGAAAAATAGGCTCTAAGGGAGAGGGGAGGGATTTTTTATTTTTTCCTTTCAAGAGGAGCACCTTTTATTGTTTATCTTTACTGAATGCTTATCGGGTTGCCTTAAAGGAGACGAAATTCTGTCGTCTCCGGCTGCATAATGAGACCGTTTGTGAAGGAGAGAGTACTGATGATGAATCTTACATTTCCAGATGGCTGCAGGCGAGAGTTTGAGAGTGGCGTGAGCGGTTCTGAGGTTGTAGCTACAATTTCAAAATCATTACTGAAGAAGGCCGTAGCTGTTGCAATCAACGGGCATTTATGTGACTTGAGCGAACGCATTTACAATGATTCGTCAGTTAATTTTATCATGCGTGATGAACCGGCAGCCCTTGACCTGATCCGCCATGATACGGCTCATGTCATGGCGGAAGCTGTCCAGACTTTGTATCCGGGAACCCGGGCAGCAATAGGCCCAGTCATTGAAAATGGTTTTTATTACGATTTTGCGCGAGAAAAACCTTTCACTCAGGATGATTTGCCTCTGATTGAAGAAAAGATGCATGAAATTATCCGGCGTGATTTTCCCTTTAAAAAAGAAATCTGGGAAAGAGAGTCCGTCCGTCGTGTCTTTGAGGAAAAGGGAGAGGCTTTCAAGGTTGAGCTGATTGATGATCTTCCTGAGGGGCAGGAACTGAAAATCTATCGTCAGGGGGATTGGTTGGATTTGTGCCGTGGTCCCCATATGCCGTCAACAGGTAGGATCGGGCATGCTTTCAAGTTAATGAAAGTTGCCGGTGCTTACTGGCGTGGTGATAACCAAAGGCCGATGCTCACGCGAATTTATGGAACAGCGTGGGCGAATGAGCAAGATCTTGTGGTATATCTAAAACGTTTGGAAGAAGCGGAAATGCGCGATCATCGTCGTATTGGTCGTGAGCTTGATCTGTTTCATTTTCAGGAAGAAGGTCCCGGAGTCATCTTCTGGCATGCAGGGGGCTGGGCCATCTTTCAGGAGTTGATTTCTTATATGCGGCGTAGGCTCAAGGGGGTCTATGAGGAAATCAATACACCGCAACTTCTTGACAAATCATTGTGGGAGACATCGGGACATTGGGATTGGTTTCGGGAAAATATGTTTAAAAGCCTTCCTGCTGGTGTTGCTCATGATGAGCAGGATCGCGTTTGCGCGATAAGGCCTATGAATTGTCCCGGCCATATCATGGTTTTTAAATGCGGCCTCAAAAGTTATCGTGATTTGCCAATGCGCTTTGCAGAATTTGGCATTGTGCATCGTTATGAGCCTTCAGGAGCTTTGCATGGTTTGATGCGTGTACGTGGATTCACGCAGGATGATGCTCATGTGTTTTGTACGGAGGAGCAATTGGCCGATGAATGTCTTCGCATCAACGACCTTATACTTTCTGTCTATGCTGATTTTGGGTTTCAGGGAAACATCCTCATCAAGTTATCAACGCGTCCTGAACATCGGGTTGGATCAGATGTTGCATGGGATCATGCTGAAAGTGTAATGCATGCCGTTTTGAAAAGGATTGAGGCTGGTTGTGATCACCGGATCAAAACGGAGATCAATCCGGGTGAGGGCGCGTTTTACGGTCCAAAATTTGAATATACGCTCCGCGATTCAATCGGACGCGAATGGCAGTGCGGTACGATACAGGTTGACTTTAATTTGCCAGAGCGGTTCGGTGCTTTTTTCATAGACTCTAATGGAGTAAAAAAGAATCCTGTAATGATTCACCGCGCCGTTTGTGGTTCTCTGGAACGCTTTCTTGGAATTCTTATTGAGCATTATGCAGGCAATATGCCCTTCTGGATTGCCCCGGTTCAGGTCGTCGTTGCAAACATAACCTCTGATGTTGATGGATATGCGCGCAAAGTGCACAAAAGACTGTGTCACGCGAATCTCCGCGCGAAACTTGATTTGCGCAATGAAAAAATTACCTATAAAGTAAGAGAGCATTCTCTTTCTAAGATACCGGTTATCATAGTATGTGGCCGCCGTGAAGCTGAAGAGGAAACACTCAGTTTGCGGAGATTAGGTTCCAGGGAGCAGGAGACACTGCCACTTGAAACTGTTCTTGGAATACTTTGCGCTCAAGCCCTTCCACCGGATTTGCGGCCTCAGATGGAAGGGGAACCCGTTTCCCCTTCCACGACATCTTCTCCTTAGTGAAAGAATGCGGGCAGTAATGAGTATGAAGATTGTCGATAATAAATTTATAGTAAAAATTATTTTACAGAAACAGGCTGTCATTTTGCTCCGTCTGGATGCTGTTTGCCTTATTTCCTTTGGGATGCGTGACTATTTTTCATATTTTTATTCGCATTTTCGATTTTCAAGAGGTAACATTCATTCATTCTCATTGCGCTACAATAATACATGGTCTAGAATAGACCATTCTTTTGTACGACAAAGCCCGTGTAAGCTCCGAATTCTTTAGAGCAGGTTAGGTGCGGGAGTATCAGCGGACCCTGATGATGCTTGACATGAAGTTTTGGTTCTGGGCCGGGGGACGCAGGACAAGAGTTTTTTTTAGGATAAGCGGCTTTCTTTTGTTTATTCACATAGGCACAGCTTATGGGTGGGCAGAGATACCTTTACCTCTACCTGTCCTCAGGCCCGTAATTTCCGAAACGATCCCGCCGATTTCAGAAAACAGGATTCCTCTTCCTTTGTTGCGTCCGGGTTCAATAGACATAAATTCCTCTTCTTTCAGGGATATGACAGAGCAGCCTGCTTCTTCTGCTGTACCTAGTGTCTCGAAAAAAACTGTAGCCCCGCTTCCTCGGACAGGAGGAGTGGAGATAATAAAGAAGAAAATTTCTGATGAATCTGCAGAAAAACATCAAAAAACTTTTGGAACGCTGCATCTATCGGCAACTTTAATGCCGGATGCCTCTCCTATTGAAACGGGTTTATTCTGGCGTATTTTTGCAACAAAACCTGATTTACAGGGGAATTTTAAAGTTGTTGCCAGCAGCAAAGAGGCCTCTCCCCTGTTTCAGCTGATTGCTACTGATTATATCATTAATGTTACTTATGGGCAGGCAAATACAACACAAGAAATCACGGTTCTGGGAGGAAAAATCCTTGATAGGATGATTGTGCTGGATGCTGGAGGATTACGCCTTAAATCCGTTCTTCCGAACGGAAGGGATATCCCAGATGATGAAGTAATTTATGATATTTATGCAGGAGAAAAGGATGCCATGGGAAACCGAAAGCTCGTTTTCCCTTTAGCATCTTCGAACAAAATTATTCGTCTTAATGAAGGAAATTATCACGTTGTTAGTCGCTATGGCAGTGCGAATGCGACAGTTGAGGAAAGTATTGCTGTTAAGGCCGGGCGCCTTTCAGAAGCTATTGTTAATCATTCAGCAGCGAAAATTACCTTGAAACTTGTTTACGAGTCCGGAGGTGAAGCTATTGCCAACACATTTTGGAGTATTCTCACGCCGGATGGTGATGTTGTTGCTGAATCTGTCGGTGCCTTTCCAAGCCATATCCTTGCCGAAGGAGATTACAGGATCATTGCGCGCCATGAAGGAATATCTTATGACAAGGCCGTCAGTGTACGTGCCGGATTGGATAAAGAAATTGATCTTCTTATTACACCGGAGTGAGCTTTACAGGAATTTTACAAGAGTATATGCGCCTTTTTATAAAAAACATGATCCGCGCAGGGAAAGGAGCATCATGAGGGGGTAGTTGCTCTTTTGTGCTTGTTTTTCGGCGATCATGGGAGGGTTGACAGATACTTCACTTGTACCGATTGGATTGAATAAAGAGATTTCAAGAGGTTCCGAAGACCCGTTCAAAGATCGTGTCGACGTGCTTGGTGTGATATTCAAGATCAGAGCAGGCATAAATGTCGTCTTTACAGACTTCTGGAGGTATACGTTCATCCAATGACAAGCTCTTCAGGAAATCTGTCTTTATTTTGCCATTTTTTCTGTATTCTTCCCAAGTTTTCATAGCGTTAGATTGAACGAGACTATAGGCGTCTTCCCGTTTCATGCTGGCGCGTGTAAGCATCAGAAGTGCGCGTTGTGAATGAATAAGACCTCCCAAATGCTCCATATTTTCTCTCATTCTCAAGGGATAAACGAGGAGATTACTGACCACTCCTGTGAGTCGTGTTAAAGCAAAATCAAGAGTTATGGTGGCGTCTGGCCCAATCATCCGTTCAACGGAAGAGTGAGAAATATCACGCTCATGCCAGAGAACTACATTTTCCATTGCCGGGATGCAATAGGACCGTACCATGCGCGCCAGACCTGTCAGGTTTTCAGTTAGTATTGGATTTCGTTTATGGGGCATTGCCGAAGATCCTTTTTGACCAGGTGCGAAATATTCTTCAACTTCGAGTACTTCAGTGCGCTGTAAGTGACGAATTTCTGTTGCCAGTCTCTCTATTGATGAAGCGATCACGCCAAGTGTAGCGAAATACATGGCATGACGGTCACGCGGGATCACTTGTGTTGAAATTGGCTCCGGAACAAGTCCCATCATATCGGCAACGTAAGATTCGACTCTGGGATCAATATTAGCGAATGTTCCCACCGCACCAGAGATAGAGATTGTTGCAATCTCCTTGCGTGCAGCGACAAGGCGTTCGCGACAACGTTTGAATTCAGCGTAAGCCACGGCCATCTTCAGGCCAAATGTGGTTGGTTCTGCATGAATACCGTGGCTACGGCCCATGCATATGGTATTTTTATGTTCATATGCCTGAGTTTTAAGTGTGTCGAGAAGTTTATCCAGGTCAGTGAGTAAGACGTCAGTGGCTCTGGAAAGTTGTACATTGAAGCAGGTATCAAGAACATCCGAAGATGTTATTCCCTGATGCAAAAAGCGGGCATCAGGTCCAATCAATTCTGACAGGTAGGTCAAAAAAGCGATAACGTCATGCTTTACTTCTTTTTCAATCTCTTCAATTCGTTCTGTATCAAAAGTTACATGATTTGCTTTTTTCCAGATTGAAGAGGCAGTTTCTGGGGTAACGGTCCCTAATGTAACAAGTGCATCGGTTGCATGTGCCTCAATCTCAAACCAGATACGGAATCTGGTTTTCGTTTCCCAGACAGAAGTTAATTGTGGTCGACTGTAGCGTGGAATCATGACTAAATCCAAATTTATAAATACTCAGGGGATCAGGGTAGCAAGAGAGTGTAAGAGTTTCAATCCATAGGGTGATGACGGGCTTCTTCTGCGATTTTACGCATCTTTTTCAGGCTGGTACTATAATCACTTTTGTCTTGCCTGAAGAGTGCTGCACCAGAAACAAGGATATTTGCACCGGAACGTGCAACAGAAGCTACTGTTTTTTCCGTGATTCCGCCATCTACAGAAATATCAATATTCCTATCCGCAACCAGTTTACGGATATTCCTGAGTTTTTGAAGGGTAGAAGGAATAAATTCCTGTCCTCCGAATCCAGGATTAACTGACATGATTAGAATGAGGTCTACTTCTTCAAGCACATGGTTGAGTATATTTTCAGGTGTTGAAGGATTAAGTGCTACACCTGCTTTTTTGCCAAGAGAACGAATTATACGCAATGAGCGATGCAGATGGGCACCTGCTTCCGCATGTATTGTGATGATATCTGCACCAGCATTGGCAAAAGATTCCAGATAAAGATCGCAAGGTGAAATCATTAAATGTACATCCAGCGTCTTTTTTGTAACGGGGCGAATGGCTTTCACAATCTGTGGGCCAATTGTAATGTTGGGGACAAAATGACCATCCATTACATCAACATGCAGCCAGTCACAGCCAGCATGATCAATTGCAGAAATATCTTCTCCGAGACAAGTAAAATCGGCAGAAAGAATGGATGGAGAAATTTTGAGTGGACGAAGAGAGGTTGAGGATAGCATGATTGAAATGGCTCCTGACAGATGTTATGTTGGCTATGATCGCTTTATGGAAGGAAACAGAGAAAATGAATTGATTTGATGTGATTTTATACCTTTCTTTCAGGCCTCCGTTTTTGTTCTAGAGCCAGGTGTTTTCTGTCTCATTTTTACACTTATCAGGATGCCTGTGATGCGAGGGACTTTCTTTTTTTAGCTTTTGTGTGTTTTGTTACTCCATGACGGGTGGTGAGTAATAGATTTCTCATTTTGTAAACAAAATTAATTGAAAAACCAAACAGGCTGGATGCACTGGAATGGATCTGGGAAAGGGCAGGGAATGTGATGGATGACATGACGGCGTATGTCACGGCTCTCTTTGCCGGGGTAATCAGCTTTCTGTCTCCTTGTGTTCTCCCGTTAGTCCCTCCTTATATCTGCTACCTAGCTGGCATTTCTCTTGATCAAATGAAGAAGGGACCCGCGCTAACTGGTTTTGTCCAGTGGCATATCTCATGGATGGCCATTTTATTTGTACTCGGCTTTACGAGTATATTCGTTCTTCTTGGCTTATCTGCTTCAGTTATTGGACGATTTCTTACTGTAAATACAAATTTTTTAACAAAAATATCAGGTTTTTTCATCATTTTCATGGGGATTCATATGACCGGTTTGATCAGAATTCCATTGCTTTACCGGGATGTGCGCTATAAGGGGTGGATTAATTTGAGCAGTTATATGGGAGCTTATCTGATGGGCCTGGCCTTTGCTTTCGGATGGACCCCTTGTATCGGCCCGATTTTGTCATCTATCCTTTTCATCTCGGCTAACGAGGAAACCATTTACAAGGGAATGTTTTTGTTAATGCTCTATTCTCTGGGTCTTGGTATTCCTTTTGTTTTAGTAACGTTCTTAACGAGTCCCTTTTTCCGCTTTCTGGATAAAGTCCGACCTTATCTGAGAGTGATCGAAATTGTTGCAGGCAACCTGCTTATCCTTGCAGGCATTGCTTTTATAAGGGATGAAATGAAATATATTTCATACTTTCTTCTGGAAATGTTCCCTCACCTGTCAGAAATCGGTTAAAGAGATGGACTCTTTAGACTCTTTAATTCCTGCAATCACATCAGGGGATGTAATATTCGTATTTTCCATCATTCCACTCATAGATATAATATTTCGGGTTTTTCAGATCCCCTTTTTTATTAAAGGAAATCTTACCTAATACCGTATTGAAACTGGATGATTTCAGAATCGGATTGACCTTTTCATAGTCTTTTGACCCAGCCAGTCTTGCAGCTTGCGCCCAGACCTGTATCGCAGCATATACGTAAAGAGTGAAACCCTGAGGATCAATTCCCTTTTTGGAGAATCTTTCAACTATTGGTAGCGCATCTGCATTTTTCCGAGGATCAGCCAAAAACGTCATCAATGTGCCTTCGGCTGCGTTACCGGCAATCGCCCAGAAATGTTTACTTATAATAGCATCCCCGGCAATAAGTCTGGCTTTGAACCCCTGATCACGCATCTGACGTGCGATCAAGGCAATTTCAGTATGATAGCCTCCTATGAAAAGCACGTCTACATTTGCATATTTCAGTTTAGATATGAGAGCCGTATAATCTTTCTCACCTGCATTGTAGGTTTCATAAATCACTTCTTGCTTACCGAGTTTGTTCAGGTGATGTTTTGTTACATCCGCTAAGCCTTTTCCGTAGGAGGTTTTGTCATGAATGATAGCAATTCTCTTATTGTGGAATTTTTCAGAAATGAATTTACCTAGGATGGCCCCCTGCAAGTCATCCCTGCCGCAAATACGATAAATTCCGTCTCCGGGACGGAAATCAGTATATTCAGGGCTGGTCGTACCGGGAGATATCTGGATGATACGCTCTTCTGCATAAGTGGATGAAGCCGGAATTGACGAACCTGAGCAAAAATGTCCGATCACGAACGCCACACCCCGACTTACCATTTCATTGGCAACGGCAACGGCTTGTTTGGGATCGCACGCATCATCGCCCAAAATTATGGACAATTTCTCACCCTTGATGCCTCCGTTTGCATTTATATCTTCAACGGCCTGCCTGGCTCCTGCTTTCATCTGGTCAGCAAACGTCGTATATGGACCGGTCATCGGACCGACAACGCCAAACTTGATTTCTGCAGAGGAGGGGAACACAAAACAGAGGCTCAACAGAATAGACGTTACGCATGTCCAGGAACAAAAGGCAAAATATTTCATTATTTTTCTCTTTTAGGTTATCTGATTAATCATAACGTTCGAAATCATCGTTCTTTTCTACTTTAGATCTTTCAGATCTCCCCTGAATAAATAAAAAAGAACGGAACGTTGGTAAAGCCAGGGATATTGGGTCATCCTTTTTCTGATTCGCGTGAATCTGTAACTGAAAAAAGACGACAGAAGAAAGAGCAAAAATGTAATTCCGTAAGACTGAAAGCTCAACAGCGTGCCACCAAAAAGAGAAATATTCAGAAAATGGAATACGCCAGTCAATGGAATGAGGTAAAGAAACAGAGAAAAAAAAGGCCGCCATTCCAAAGCGAAGGACCGACCTGCTAACCAAACCGCAGACGCACCTATAAAAGTGCTGACTGTCAAAGAAGAAGAAATCTGCTCCCAGATCATTCTCAACATTGTACCTCCTCCTTCTGCACACCAAGATAGGCCGAACGCACATCTTCATGCGTCAGTAATTCCTGTCCGGTGCCTGTCAGTGTTAAGTTTCCATTGACAAGAACGTAGGCACGATTTGCAAGTTTTAAAGCGTGAAATACATTTTGTTCAACGAGAAAGATCGTTAATCCTTCATTTGCATTAAGATCATTTATGACGCTAAATATTTGGCGTATAATGAGGGGTGCCAAGCCCAAAGAGGGCTCATCCAAGAGCAAAAGGCGCGGCCGACTTATTAAAGACCGACCAATCGAGAGCATTTGTTGCTCACCACCGGATAAAGTCCCACCGCGCTGATGTTGCCGTCTGGCCAGAACAGGAAACAGATCAAATATATATTCTATGTCTTTCCCGAAATGTGCGAAATTGTTGACCGCTGCACCTATTTGCAGATTTTCAAGCACAGTCATGCGGGAGAAAATTCGCCGCCCTTCTGGAGAGTGGGCAATTTTTTGACGCATAATTTCGTGTGTTGGCATTTTTCCGATGTCAAGCCCGTCATAAATGATACTGCCTTCACGGCTCTGAAGAATACCACAGATCGTCATCATCAACGTTGACTTGCCCGCACCATTGGCACCAATAAGTGTAACGATTTCACCCTGGTCAACATGAAGATCAATGCCTTTCAAGGCATGAACATTGCCGTAGTAGGTATGGACCCCCTGTATTTCAAGCAAATGTTTATTTTTTCCACTCATTCAATAGCTTTCAGTTTATGTTTTCCAGATCCTCTGTACCAAGATAAGCTGCAATCACTGCTGGATCATTTCTGACGAATTCCGGAGTTCCATCGGATATTTTCTCACCATAGTCAAGAACAATAACATGGTCAGAAATTTTCATGACCATACTCATATCATGCTCAATGAGCATGATGGAGACAGCATGCTTATCACGAATAAACCTGAGCAGGGTATTCATCTGGCTTGTTTCATTCGGGTTGAGGCCGGCAGCAGGTTCATCCAGACACAACAATCTGGGCTCAGCACACATGGCACGCACGATTTCCAGGCGACGCTGAGAGCCGTAAGGCAGGCTGCCTGCGGGCTCGTTGGCAGATTCAATCAAGCCTATACGATCAAGCCAATATTTTGCAAGATCAAGAGCTTCACGTTCCCGAGCGACATATCCTGAACTACAGAAGAGACCGGAAATCGCAGAGCCAAAGGTTCGCACGAGCTTATTATGCTGGGCGACCATAAGATTTTCTAATACAGTCATGCCCTTGAAAAGACGAATATTCTGAAAGGTTCGGACCAGGTTTGTAGACGCTGAGATACGAAAATCATCCATTCTTTCTAGAAAAAAAACAGTCCCATCTTCATGATGCATACGGATCATGCCTTCTGTTGGCTTGTAAAAGCCGGTCAGACAGTTGAAGAAGGTTGTTTTTCCTGCACCGTTAGGTCCTATAATCGCTGTGATATTGCTATGAAATATTGAGCAGGAAATATCATTGATCGCTGCAAGACCACCAAAGCGCATGACGAGATGATCAACTTGTAGGATAGGATTTTTACCTGCTTCAGCTTTGGGAGAAAGACGGTCATTTATCTGTGAAGAAGAGCAGTTTTTTTCCATGGTAGCGGTCATCTCTGTTCCTCCAGGGTAAGATCCGCAGGTGAGGCTTTCTTTTTCTGAAGAAGAATCGAAGGAGTACGGTGTGAAATGAGCCCACGAGGAGCACAGATCATAATCAGGACCATTACCAGACCGAAGAGCAGCATGCGGTAAACTGATGGATCAAAATCTGGACCAAACAGGGTATTGAAGAATTCCAGTCTTCGTGCAGCCTGAACACCACCAACCATCACGATTGACGCAATGACTATCCCAATCTGACTGCCCAGTCCTCCAAGCACGACGATGGAAAGAATCAGTGCAGATTCCATGAACCCAAAAGATTCAGGGCTTATAAAGCCCTGACGTGCAGCGAAGAAGGAACCTGCAAACCCCGCAAACATTGCTCCGATTGCAAAGGCTGTTAATTTTGTATTCCTCGTATCAATGCCGAGGGAGCGGCAGGCAATTTCATCTTCGCGCATAGCTTCACAGGAGCGTCCGATCGGCAGGCGTCGCAGACGCAGGGTGATCACATTCGTGAGCATGGCAAGAAAGAAAATCAAATAATAAAGGAAAATGAGACGTTGCAGAGACGAATACTCCAAATCAAATATAGCGGAGAACCCTTCAGGGCTTCGATTGAACTCTATTCCTAAAAAGGAAGGATGTGGAATTCTTGAAATTCCGTTTGGCCCTCCGGTGAGCTCATCCCAGTTGATCAGAATCATGCGGAGAATCTCTGCAAATGCAAGCGTTACGATTGCTAAATAATCCCCTCGTAATTGAAGTACGGGAGAGGCGATACTGATTCCGAGAAGTGCCGCTGAAATTCCTGAAAGAGGCAGGCAAATCCAGAATATCCAGTTCATGATTACCGGATTAAGATAACCCTGTTCAATAAGAAAGGGGAAAAAAGAGGTTGAGAGCAATGCATAAGAATAGGCCCCTGCTGCATAAAAAGCGACATATCCCAGATCCAGCAATCCAGCGAGACCAATGACGACATTCAGGCCCCAGCCCAGCATTGTATAGGTCAATATAAGAATCGATAAATCAAGAAAATAACGGCCGGAAAACGGAAAAAAAGGTAAAAAAAAGGCAAAAATAAACAACGCTATTCCGAATATCTTCAATAAATTTTCAAACTTTGTTTCAAAAAGGGCAGAAAAATATGATTTTTTTGCCCTTTTCAAATCGGTTGAAGGCTTTCGTCTTTTCCAAGAAAAAAGAACGGACATAAAGCGCATGACAAAGACCGTGAGAACGATCAGAGCAACATAATTCCAATGAGGCACAACTATTACTTTATTCTCAAATAGCCTTGTTTCCACACCAAGAACAAGGAATGAGAGAGCAAAGGCGACCAAGGCAGCTAGAAAGGAGGCCTTGAGAGATTCATTCAGACACCGGCTTCTATCTGTTTTTTCTATGTTCATTTTAAGATCTCGTCAGGGGAAAAATATGATTTAGACTTTTTCCACTTCTGGTTTGCCAAGCAGACCAGAAGGCATGAGGACAAGTATAATCACGAGGACTGAAAAGGCAGCAACATCCTTGTACTCAATCGAAAAATAAGCAGACCAGAATGTTTCAATAAGACCAATGATCAAACCTCCAAGCATTGCACCGAAAAGTGAACCGATGCCACCGAGAACCGCAGCGGTAAAAGCTTTTATACCAACGGTAAATCCAACGAAAAAATCAATGAGGCCATAATAAAGGAGGTACATCATTCCTGCAACGGAAGCCAGAGCGGCACCAATCATGAATGTAAGAGAAATGATACGATCAACATTGATACCAAGCAGTGCAGCCATTATGCGATCCTGCTCGCAGGCTCTCTGAGCTCGTCCCAAAGCTGTCTTATTGATCAAAAGAGAGAAGCCG
>JAQRMX010000071.1 GCA_028599125.1 Alphaproteobacteria bacterium
AGTAACGCAAGCCTGTTTGGTGCTGTTCGGGCTGAATAGTTTAGAGTTTTGGCTGGTTATCAGGAAACTCTCCTGGTTCCGGGGGGTCACACCAAAGGGCGTATAGGCCCCACGCGTAACAAGGCGAGTTACCTGATCACCTGCAAAAACTCTCAACTTTTCAGCCAGACGAGCACCAATCAGGATTCCTTTCCTTGAATCGAACCCCTCTGATGTCCCCTGTCGAATACTGCCGGTAATAAATGTTATTTTTTGCATATCTGGAGGTGTCAGGCCACGCACAAGAACTCCGACGGCCTGACCATTTTTTGATGCCATAGCCGCATTTTCAATAAATGGAAACGCAAGCCTCACCCCTTCAACAGTCATAATGCGCTGGCGCATCAACTCCGATTCAGAAAAATTATGGCTGAGAGAATGGGCAACAATATGACCGTTAAACCCCAGAAATTTATCCATTAATTCCTTACGAAAACCGTTCATTACAGCAAGAACAACAATCATTGTCGCAACACCAACTGCGATCCCCAAGAACGAAAATCCAGCGATTACAGAGATAAAACCGTCTTTCCGCTGGGAACGCAAATAGCGCAGCGCTAAAATCCACTCAAAGTTAGAAAAATATCTTAGCGTGTGTTTTTTGCTCATCTCCCATGTACCAGTTTATTGATAGCAGATTCAGGTGACAATAACTCAATAGCTCCAGTTAAACGATGTTTGAATTCTACCAGATTTGAAGAAAGACCATTTGGTCCTACAATAAGTTGCCAGGGAAGCCCTATTAAATCCATGTTTTTGAACTTGGAACCAGCACGTTCGCCCGTATCATCATAGAGAACCTCAATGCCGGTGGAAAGACATTGCGCATACAGGCGTTCACAGAGAGAATCTACCCCTGTATCCCCCTGTTTCAGATTGATGATACCCACATGAAAGGGAGCAACGGACTCCGGCCAGATAATTCCTGATTCATCATGGAATACCTCAATAATTGCTCCAATCAAACGTGATATACCAATACCATAAGACCCCATCTGTAACGGTACTTGTCCCTTTTCACGGGTTTGTAAAAATGCCCTCATCGGCTCAGAATATTTTGACCCGAAATAAAAAATATGGCCGACCTCAATGCCCCTTGCGGTAAGACGATGGTCAGGAGAAACTTCAGATTCAAACTGATACGGATCATGCTTCTCCTCCGTTGCGGCATATTTTCCAGTCCATGCTTTTGCTAATTCTTCCAGATCTTCTCTTTCATAGTCAATATTGTCCCCCGGTATTGACTGCCCAATGAGGGCCTTATCACAAAAAATAGAACTTTCACCTGTATTCGCAAGAACAAGGAATTCATGGCTCAGATCTCCGCCGATGGGACCTGTATCGGCAATCATTGGTATGGCTTTGAGACCAAAAGAAGAAAATATCCGCAGATAAGCAATGAATTGACGATAATAAGAGCGACGTGCCCCTGCCACATCATAATCAAAAGAATAGGCGTCTTTCATCAGGAACTCCCGCCCCCTCATGACACCAAAACGTGGACGCAATTCATCACGAAATTTCCATTGAATGTGGTAGAGACGCTTAGGGACATCACGATAAGATCGGGCTGTTGCCTTGAAGAGGTTCGTTATCATTTCTTCATTCGTCGGACCATACAGCATTTCGTTCTGATGTCTGTCCTGTATGCGTAACATCTCCTTTCCATAATCATCATAGCGTCCACTAAAACGCCATAAATCCGCGGGCTGGATAGTTGGCATAAGCATTTCAACAAATCCTGCGCGATCCTGCTCCCTGCGCACGATTATTTCAATTTTTTTCAAAACACTGTAGCCAAGCGGAAGCCAGGAATAAATGCCGGCAGACTCTTGTCGAATCATACCTGCTCGTAACATAAGACGATGGGAAGCAATTTCAGCTTCTTTAGGAACTTCTTTTAACGTCGGCAAAAAATAGCGAGATAAACGCATATATAATCCACCATCTGAAACATCTGAAAAAAACGAAAGAACCAAACCTCTGCACAAAAGCGCAGATAATCAGGAATGACAGTGAACAGCGAAACCGAAACGAAAACAAGTCTTCTCTCCCCACTACATCGAGGAATTGTTCCTAATCTTCTCTTCCATTCCCCTTTTGTAAGTAAATAAAACAGAAATTTCTATTATCATGGTCAAAAAATATTTTGTTCAAAAAATTCGCCTGATATACACTATATAATGATAGCGAACAGAATTGATAATATTTATCAAAAATGTATAATAAAAAAATAGGTTCTTCATAAATGTAGTGACAAATATAGAAATACGGATTATTGTTCCTTTGGCTTGGTGGATTTTCTCTGCAGGCTATCGGTTCAGCCACTGATAAGTGAAGGTCCGAGTCTAGAGGGGAAAACAAAGAAAAATAAATTAAAAAAATAATAAAACGGGATTCGGCGAGGCATCAGGCCTCGCTTTTTTCTTTCTTCAGGTAAAAATACCCTTTTTTTCTGTAGAAAACAATTGAATTAAGATAGCTTTTGAAGAAAAATAAAAAAAACATATTACTAGAAATAATTGGAAGATCATAAGATTAACAGGAGAGCTTCTGAGTTTTTTTCTACCATGGCGGCTTATACCCAAACGGTAAATTCCACATATCAATCCACTCATTAGCAAAACCCAGATAAATCAGGCTGCAGATGAATCCTGAAATAACTGTTGTGATAAAAATAATGCGTAAAATTTTAACACTTTCCGGCGCGCTTCCCAACGTCCCAGGCAATATTTTTCCAGATTCAATCTGAGTCCGGACTCCCCAAGGCAAAACCATCAAAAGCACAAGCCACCAAACCAGAAAATAAATTGCTAAGAAACTTACCCAAGACATCTATTTATATTGCCAATCCGGAAGCAGTAAAGAAAAAATACCTCACCTTCCATAACAGAGGCAGAACATGGGGAAAAATGCATAAATATAAAGTGCCTAACAATGCAGAAGAATAACGTGACATATTGGACGTTTCCCCCACATATTTCCAATTTTTGCACGAAGAGCCCGCTTGACGGACCTTGCAAAAATATCAGAATTATTTCTCTGAGAAAGTGAGAGAGACATGATAACTTCTTCAAGAAAAATACTGATATCCTCGCGGAGATTATATTCACCAACGCTTACATCCGGAAAACCAAACATAACGGCATCATAATCAATTAATGATCCATTCCCTTGTGACATGAGTAAACTTACCATCACACAGCCGGATTGAGAAAGCTGCTTGCGCTCAAGCAAACCTTCATCCATTTCTTGAACGAGAAAATTGCCATCCTTGTAAAGACGACCAGACGGAACTTTACCGATTTCTTCTATTTCACCAGGAAGAAGACGTAATATTTTTCCATTTTGTATACGGGTAGCTTTGATCCCCTTACTTCTGGCAAGCTCTACCTGCGCTTCCATATGTTGTTCTGTTCCATGAACAGGAACAATATATGACGGTTTTAGCCAATCATACATCTGCACTAATTCACCACGCTGCGGGTGACCGGAAACATGAATCAGATCATCCCTCTCCGTGATGACCCTAACGCCCACACTTACGAGCATATTATGTACTTTTTCCACTGATTTTTCATTGCCGGGAATAACGCGCGCGGAAAATATTACCGTATCACCATTAACCAGATTCATATGTGGATAATTATCAAATGCAAGACGTGTGAGTGCGGAACCTGACTCCCCCTGACTCCCGCTAATCAGGACAACAATCTCATTCCGTGGCAAATTTTGAAGAGATTTTTCGTCAAGAAAAGGAGGAAGGTCATCCTCAAGATAACCAGTCTCCTGAGCTACAGAAACAACACGCCTCATGGCACGACCAGTAATCACAACTTTACGACCGTGACGTTGCGCGGCAAGCATAACAGAGCGCAATCGTGCGACATTAGAGGCAAAAGTTGTTACAAGGACCAGACCAGAAGACGCTCCAATAACCCGGATCAATGCTTCAAGTACATCACTCTCGCTTAAACCAACACCTTCACACATGGCATTTGTAGAATCGCAAACGAGAACATTACATTTCTCTTCGCCAAGTTGTTTAAATTTTTGAATATCAATTGGATCCCCAATCTGTGGAAAAGGATCTATTCTCCAGTCACCAGAGTGATAAATCATTCCGAGCTGGGTACGGATCACGATCCCTCTAGATTCCGGGATCGAATGAGGAACAGGAATTGCCTCAATATCAAAGGGACCGAGACTAAACTGTCCTTCCGTTGGAAAAAGATAAAAAGGAATGGACAAATCAGAACCTGATTCAATCATCTTTGTGCGCAGTAGACTAATCGCAAATGACGTCGCATAGACAGGGACCTGCAATTCTGACCACAAATCAATAACCCCTCCAAAATGATCTTCATGTGCATGAGTCAAAATGAGAGCAAGAAGGTTGGAACGCTCCTGCTTGATAAACTCTATATCAGGCATAATTTTCTCAATTCCAGGGAACGTCTGATCAGAAAAACCCATACCAAGGTCAACCATAATCCACTTGCGGGAGCGCCCATTTCCAAAACCATAAAGGCTTATATTCATGCCGATTTCCCCAAGACCGCCCAAAGGGATAAAAAGCAGTTCATTCTGATCCTGATCGGATAATTTTTCTTTTAGATATTTTTGCATTTTCACCGTAGCAATTCAGGGAAGACGTCACCTGCAGAAATCTGCTGATAACTCCCATCATTCGATTGGATCAACAAGCTGCCATCCTCTTTCACAGACTCAAAAGTGCCAAAAAACGAACGTCCAGAAGATTGGACCCTCATAAGTTGATTTATACCAAAAGCATGTTCCAGCCAACGGGTACGAATTAATGGAAACCCAGAACCGAAATTCCATTCCTGGAAAAGTGATTGAAAAAAGCTTGCAATTTTCTCTAACAAAAGATTCGGCGAAAGTTCAAAACCGCAACTTAAAAAGTCTGTAACAGGATATGGTATATTGTCCGGTCTCCAAACACAATTGACCCCAATACCGATAACGATGATATTTCCCTGCCCCCTGATTTTTTTACTCTCAATAAGAATACCAGACACTTTCGCTCCGTCAAGGAAGAGATCATTGGGCCATTTGAAAGATAAAAGAGCTGCCGAACGAGGAACAAGCAGTTTAATAGAGTCAAAAAGCGCTAACGCAGACACAAACGAAAGCTGACTTTCCGTCCCTACTTTCTCTGCAAAGCGAAGAAGAAGACTGGCGTGGAGATTGCCTGATCTTGAGTCCCAGCACCGTTCGAACCGTCCACGTCCTGCTGACTGATTTCGTGCTGCAATCCAAAGATTCCCAGGTGATCCTTTTTCTGCACGACGAAAAGCTTCCGATGAGGTTGAATCCAACTCATCAAACCATTCAATTTGTGCTACAGACGAGGTATCAAGACATCTCACCACCCCGGCTCCTCAAAGAAAAGACAATACAACTGTTTTGACAATATACATAAAGGGTCTGGGAAAAGCAAAACCAAAAAGACTTATTCCACCTGAAATCAAAAGAATGACATGAATAATAGAAGAAATAGGATCAAAACTCTCCTGATTAGCCTCATCAAAATACATAATTTTGACAATTCGGAGATAGTAAAAAGCACTGACAACACTTGAAAGCACGGCAACCAGAGCTAAGCCATACAGATGGCTTCCTACCGCTGCCAATAAAACGTAAAATTTTGCAAAAAAACCAAGAAGCGGCGGAATACCTGCCAATGAAAACAGCAACGTCGCAAAAAGAAAAGCAAACATCGGTTCATGTTTTGCAATGCCGGATAATGTATTAATGCTTTCTACAGCCTCGCCCCCCCGACGCATTGCAAGAATACACGAAAATATCCCTAAAGCCATAAATGTATAGATTGACATGTAAACCAAAACACCTATCAAACCAGCCTGACTACCAGCCGATAGACCTAACAGAATAAAACCTGCATGACCTATTGATGAATAGGCGACAAGACGTTTAATATTATTCTGCCCAATAGCAGAAAAGGAACCAAGAATCATTGAACAGAGAGAAAGAAAAATCAGAATCTGTTGCCATTGCAGAATCATGACCGGAAAAACAGACATCGTAAGGCGAATTAGAACTGCGATTGAAGTGATTTTAGAAGCCGTTGCAAACAGAAACGTCACTGGCGTCGGGGCCCCCATATAAACATCGGGGGTCCACATATGAAACGGCGCTGCAGAAATTTTGAAAGCAAGGCCTGCAAGCAAAAATATCAAACCAAAAACAAGGCCAAGGGAGGCTTCATCCGGAGCATGGAATTCGGAAGCCAACCGGCTGATAGCAGAAAAATTCGTGCTGCCAGTGAAACCATAAATCAAAGAAATACCGTAAAGACTCATACCAGAGGCTAAGGCACCAAGAACAAAATATTTTAGGCCTGCTTCTGTTGATCGTAGTGACTCACGCTGAATAGAAGCAAGAATGTAGAGTGATAAGCTCTGTATCTCCATTCCCATATAGAGAGAAATAAAATTGCCAGATGATACGACCATCATCATCCCTGCCGTCGAAAATAAAATTAGAACAGGATATTCAAAATTGCTAAGTTCTTCAGATTTGAAAAGATCAACAGACATAAGCAGACAGAAAAAAGAGGAAAATAAGATAAGGCACTTCACAAAGGATGAAAACATATCAAGCACAAAGGCGCCGTCAAATAACTCTGACTCAATGGAACCACTCGACCACGATAAAATAGTCATAGAGAAAATTAAAAGAATCAAAGCAAGAGAAAAACCCATTGCAATCTCATTGAGACGTGCTTTTTCACGAGAAGAAAACACGCCATACATCAAAATCAAAATTGCTCCGATTATCAGAATAATTTCAGGTAAAAGCGGCAAAAGATCCGAAAGAGTTACTTTAGACATTAAACATCATAGTCCTGTCATTAAAGATAAATGCATTTCACGACTGATAGACATAACAGAATTGTAATGT
Source organism: Alphaproteobacteria bacterium (assembly GCA_028599125.1). GTDB lineage: Bacteria > Pseudomonadota > Alphaproteobacteria > Rhizobiales > NORP267 > JAQRMX01. Next base: position 6,988 of record JAQRMX010000071.1, read on the forward strand.
TCAACAAGATTTGAAACACTTACGGCTGTAAAGTTCAGAATTGGACGCGGATAAATACCAAAAAAGATCGTTAAAAAGCCCAGAGGCGCCAAAGTCATTATCTCGCGCCAATCAACATCATTGATTTGGATTAGTTTTTTCTTCTCCAGAACTCCAAATACAACACGCGCATAAAGCCACAAAGCATAGGCAGCAGAAAGAACAATGCCTGTTGCCGCAAAAGCAGCAACCCAGCCACTGACCTGAAAAACACCCAAAAGAGAAAGAAATTCACCTATAAAACCACTTGTGCCAGGCAAGCCGATATTCGCCATAGTGAAAAGCATGAGAAAAAATGCATAAACGGGCATCCGAGTAACCAAACCACCGTAAGAATCAATCTCACGGGTGTGCACACGGTCGTAAATAATGCCAACGCACAAGAATAAACCTGCTGAGATGAGACCATGGGATAACATTTGAAAAATAGCGCCCTGAATACCCTGTATGTTGCCGCTGAACAAACCCATAGTCACAAATCCCATATGGGCAATAGAAGAATAGGCAATCAGCTTTTTTATATCACTTTGAACAAGTGCAACGAGCGATGTATAAATGATAGCAATCAGAGAGAGGAAAAACACAAAAGGTGCAAAATCTGAAGAGGCCAAAGGAAACATCGGGAGCGAAAAACGAAGAAACCCATATCCTCCCATCTTTAACAAAACGGCTGCCAAAATAACAGAACCGGCTGTCGGTGCTTCGACGTGCGCATCCGGCAACCAGGTATGTACCGGCCACATGGGGACTTTTACCGCAAAAGCGAAAAAAAAGGCAATCCAGAGCCAAATCTGAAGCTTTTCCGGAAATTCATAAGTCAAGAGGAAAGGAATATCCGTGGCACCAGTTTCCCAGTACATCACCAGAATCGCTAACAGCATTAAAACTGAACCAAGAAGCGTATAAAGAAAAAATTTGAAACTGGCATAAACGCGACGAGCGCCCCCCCAGATACCGATAATAAAAAACATCGGAATCAAGCAGCCCTCAAAGAAAAGATAGAAAAGAACAATGTCAAGAGAACAGAAAACGCCAAGAATCATAGTCTCCAGCAGCATGAAAGCAATCATATACTCCTTTACATGCTCCTTGATGGAATTCCAGCTTGCCAATATACATATTGGAATCAGGAAAGTCGTGAGAATAACGAACAGGATCGCTATTCCATCTACACCGACATAGTAATCAATGAGACCATCAAACCATTCATATCTTTCGACAAACTGGAAACTGGCATTCGAAGAATCAAAATAGGCCCAGACCAGAAAAGACAGAAAAAATGTTATAACACTCGTCCAAAGTGCAACCCAGCGGGCATTAAGCGAATCTTCTCCCTCATTGGCTCGGGTGATAAAAATGAATAAGGCGCCCAAAGACGGCAAAAAGATCAAAAAAGAAATTACAGGCCAGATGACCATTACCCCAAAATCCTCCATATGCAAAAGGTCATCAAAAACGTAAGGCCAATGAGCATAATAAAGGCGTAATGATACAAATATCCCGTTTGAAAGCGGGAAAAAATACGCGACAGATCAAGCGTACGAGCGGCGACAGCATCTGGCCCGAAACCATCAATCAGAAACGTGTCCCCTCTCTTCCAGAAAAAATTACCGAGCCATATGATAGGACGGACAAAAAAGAAATGATAAAGATCGTCAAAATACCACTTGTTTAACAAAAACTTATACAAAAAGATATTCTGTTCAGCAAGACGTGACGGAAAATTCGGCCACTTCAAATATAGAAGTAAAGCAAAAATAAAGCCGGAAATCATCGCTAATGTCGGTGTCCAGATAACCCAGAAAGGAACGTGATGCATAGCATCCAGAACAGCCGTTCCGCTAGAGGGAAATACGCTATTTCCGAAAAAATGATCGTAATTCTTTCCTATAAAAAACGATTTAAAAATAAAACCGAAAAATAAAGATGCAAAAGCCAGAATAAAAAGTGGAACCAGCATAATCATAGGGCTTTCGTGAATGTGCTCTTTTATTTCCGAAGATATATGAGACGTTCCATGAAAGGTCAAAAAAATAAGGCGCCAGGAATAGAAAGACGTCAAAAGAGCTGCCATTGAAGTCATTAAGAAAGCATAAAAACCAGCAGAGGAATGAAAAGATGCAGCATAAGTGGCCTCTATGATCGCATCTTTTGAGAAATACCCACTCGTCAGGGGAAAGCCCGTCAGTGCGAATGTACCTATAAGCATCATCAGATAAGTCTTAGGGATATACGAACACAACCCACCCATCTTGTTCATATCTTGCTCTTCAGAAACGGCATGGATGACAGAACCAGCTCCCAAAAAAAGAAGAGCTTTGAAAAAAGCATGAGTAAAAAGATGAAAAACTCCAACTGAAAAAGCACCAACGCCAAGAGCAGCAAACATATACCCCAGCTGAGAGCATGTCGAATAAGCAATCACGCGTTTTATGTCATTCTGCACCAAAGCAACAGTTGCAGCAAAAAAGGCGGTAGTTGCACCGATAACAGTTATAACTGTCATAGCAAAAGGTGAAAGAACAAATAACGGTGATAAACGTGCAACCATAAAAATACCAGCTGTTACCATCGTCGCAGCATGAATGAGTGCAGAGACCGGTGTCGGTCCTTCCATTGCATCCGGTAGCCAAGTATGTAGAAAAAATTGCGCAGACTTACCCATCGCTCCCATAAACAGTAACAAACAAATTAAGGTTACCGTATCAATTTTCCAGAACAGGAAATCAATGTGTAATAAATCATAAAACGGCAGAATCTCTTGGCTTTTTCCCTCAAAAAAATTACCAATACTGCGGCTACCATTAAATATGCTCTCAAAATCTACAGCACCAAATAAAACAAAAATTCCCAAAATACCAAGAGCAAATCCAAAATCTCCAACCCGATTCACCAAAAAAGCCTTCATCGCAGCAGCATTGGCACGCGGGCGCTGATACCAGAAACCAATTAATAAATATGATGCAAGGCCTACCCCTTCCCACCCGAAAAACATTTGAAGAAGATTGTCAGAGGTCACCAAAATCAGCATCGCGAAAGTAAAAAAAGACAGGTAGGAGAAAAAACGTGAACGATGAGGATCGGTATGCATATAGCCGATAGAATACCAATGGACGAGAGAAGAAACCGTAGTAACCACAACCAGCATAATTACCGTCAGGATATCAATCCTCAGCATCCAATCAGCCTGAAAAGTGCCAGAAGTAATCCAGGACGCAATAAATATAAGAAACGGTTCCCCGCCAGCAGCAAACTTAAAAAAAACAATCCAGGATAAAAAGGCCGTTAACGTCAATAAAGAACTGGTAACAATCTCGGGTGCCTCTTTACCAAAGCGCTCACCTGAAAAACCAGCAAAAAGCGCTCCTATCAGCGGAAGAAAGACGATAAGTGAAATCATATCTCTTATCCCTTCATCACATTAATATCTTCAACCGCAATAGAACCGCGATTTCGTTCAAAACTAACCAGGATTGCAAGACCTATGGCGGCTTCGCAGGCAGCAACGGTCAGAACAAGCAAAGCAAAAACTTGCCCGGTCAGATCTCCAAGATAAATTGAGAAAGCAACAAAATTTATATTCACCGCTAATAACATCAACTCTATTGACATGAGAATGACAATGACATTTTTACGATTCACAAAAATACCAAAAACGCCTAGAGAAAAAAGAAGAGCCGCAACAGTCAGATAATGGGAAAGAGTAATTTCAGTCACGCAGCTCTATCCTTTCAGATTCCTTGACCAGATTTGACTTTTCGGATTTCAACAGACGTTTCAGGACAGCGGGCGATCTGATCTGCAACAACTTGCCGCAGAACGCCTGGTTTATGGCGCAGTGTAAGGACAATCGCTCCAATCATGGCAATAAGCAGAATCAGTCCTGCTGACTGAAAATGATAAACATAGCGGGTATACAAAACCCGCCCAAGAGCCTCTGTGTTTGAAAGATGCTCCTCTATCGGAGCTTGTAACAGATTATAGGCATTGGGGAAGCCTTTCCAAGCACCAAAGGCAATAAAAAGCTCAATCAAAAGAACGCCCATAACACAAGCCCCAATTGGCAGATAACTCATAAACCCTTCATTTAATTTAACAAAATTAATATCGAGCATCATGACAATAAACAAAAACAGAACAGAAACCGCTCCCACATAAACAAGGATGAGAGTCATGGCAAGAAACTCCGCTCCCAGCAGTACGAACAAGCCGGCAACGTTAAAAAATGACAAAACCAGAAACAGGGTCGAATGAACAGGATTCCGTGAAAAAACGACCATAGAGGCAGAAGCGACAGTAAGAGTAGAAAAAAGGTAAAAAAAAGCAGAAAATAAATTCACCTGAACGCACCCTCTCTTATTATTCTTGATTTACAGAGATTTTATCACCCTCTGGATTAGCGATACGACGAATCCAACGCAATGTTACGAGAAATGGCATCACCCCATTTATCACCATTGGATAAAAGCTTCTCTTTATTATAATAGAGTTCTTCACGTGTCTCCACGGCAAATTCAAAATTCGGTCCCTCAACAATCGCATCAACAGGACACGCCTCCTGACAAAAACCACAATAAATGCACTTGACCATATCTATATCGTAACGCAACGTCCGTCTTGTTCCATCATCACAACGGGGACCGGCTTCGATTGTAATCGCCTGCGCGGGACAAACCGCTTCGCATAGCTTACAGGCAATACAGCGTTCTTCTCCATTGGGATAACGAAGCAATGCATGTTCTCCCCTGAAACGGGGAGATAAATGGCCTTTTTCAAAAGGATAATTGATCGTTTTTTTGGGTGAAAAGAAATAACGAAGTGCCAGAAAAAAAGAAAAAATAAACTCTTTCAGAAAAAGGGCATTAACTGACTGGACGATTTTCATCAATGTCTCCACTATGCAGGCAAAAGCATATATTGACGCACTCCGGCTACAATAAACAACATTAACAGGGAAAGCGGCAGAAAAACCTTCCAGCCTAAACGCATCAGCTGATCATAACGATAACGGGGAACAAACGCCTTAACGATTGCAAACATAAAGAACACTAGCCATAGCTTCAAAATAAACCACACAATTCCAGGCACCCAATTCAGAGGAGCAATATCCAAAAGTGGCAACCAGCCGCCCAGAAACAAGATCGTAGTTAAGGCACACATCATGACAATGGCAACATATTCACCAAGCATGAAAAGCAAATAAGGCGTCGAAGAATATTCCACCATGAAACCAGCAACCAACTCCGACTCTGCTTCAGGCAAATCAAAAGGAGGACGGTTCGTTTCTGATAAAGCGGAAATGAAAAAAATTATAAATAAAGGAAAAAGCGGAAGCCAGAACCAATTGAGAAATGAAAGCCAGGGAAGTCCAAGCCAAACAGCTAGACCCGTTCTCTGTGCCTGTATAATTTCAGTTAAATTGAGGGAACCAACACAAAGAAGGACAGAAATGATCACAAGCCCAATCGAGACTTCATAAGAAACCATCTGCGCAGCAGATCGCAAGGCTCCCAAAAAGGCATATTTCGAATTTGATGCCCAACCGCCCAGAATGACCCCATAAACACCGAGAGAAGACATCGCAAAAATATAGAGAATCCCAACATTTAAATCAGAAATGACCCAGCCTTCCGAAAACGGGATCACAGCCCAAGCCGAAAGTGCAGAAATAGACATTACCAAAGGAGCCAGAAGAAAAACAAACTTATTGGCACCTGAAGGAATAACAGGTTCCTTCAGTGCAAATTTAAGTAAATCTGCAAATGATTGCAACAGGCCAAAGGGTCCTACAACATTCGGACCACGACGTAGCTGTACAGCTGCCCAAACTTTTCTGTCAGCGTAAAGAAGAAAAGCAATCAAAACCAGCAATGACACCAGAATCAGAACACTCTGGAAAGCAACAAGAAGCACACTGACTCTCTCCACATTGTGAGGATAAAAATCATGCATCAGACTGTCCTGCTGCTTCACGCCGTGATTTCTCCCGAAAGCTCAGATCTGCCATAACCGCTGAAGCACGAGCAATCGGATTGCTCAGGTAAAAATCAGAAATAGCACTTCCCAAAGGAGCAGAATCAAGTTCGCTGACTGGAAGTGCCGCAAGCGCCTCAACTTGTCTTGCTGATTCCGATCTGATCTGATCAAATTCCGACAAATGGGGAGCAGAAGCATACATTGCTTCCTGGAGAGATTCCAGACAATCATAAGGAAGAGTTTGTCCCAGAACAGTCGACAAAGCGCGTAAAATAGACCAATCCTCACGTGCTTCACCAGGAGGGAAAATCGCCCGGTGCGCAAGCTGAACGCGACCCTCCGTGTTGACATAAATTCCTGATTTTTCAGTATAAGCAGCCCCCGGAAGAATGACATCCGCACGACTCGCCCCCGCATCGCCATGACTACCGATATAGACAACAAAGGCAGCTCCCAGAGACGACATATCAAGTTCATCTGCACTCAATAGAAAAAGAAGATCAAGTGCTCCCTTGCGAGCCGCATTAACCATGGAGGGAACATCATGACCTCCTTCATAAGGAACAAGTCCCAGATCTAGCCCAGCAACACGGGAGGCAGCCGTATGCAATACAGAAAAACCGTTCCAACTCGCAGAAAGTGCGCCAAAACGCTGTGCAATTTGCGCTGCAAGAACAAGAAGAGCCCGACCATCCGGACGCCGCAAGGCCCCCTGCCCAACCATAATCATCGGATGAGATGAAGCCTCCAATACGCAGCAAAATTCGTGCGAACCTGACGCAATATCTTCCAGAAGACTTGCATTTGATCCCAGATATTTATAATCATAAGTAAGATCTGCACTGCTATCAGGAACGCCGCCTGCAACAGCAATAGGAAACCCCCCCTCTAAAAAACGTTTCCGAATTCGAGTATTAAGGATGGACGCCTCAAGGCGTGGATTTGTACCAATCAACAACAAAGAATCTGCGTGCCTGATCCCCTCAATAGTAGGATTAAAAAGGTAAGTACTCCGCCCCAGATCAGGGTGAAGGGAGGTTCCATCTTGTCTACAATCAATACTCTTTACTCCAAGACGAACCATAAGATCCTTAAACGCAAACATTTCTTCAGCACTTGCCATATCACCGGCAATGGCACCAATCCGGTTCGCAAAAGTTCGTTCCGCACAGCACGCAATAGCCGCAAAAGCATCCTGCCATGAAGCAGAGAACAGTTTGCCGTCCTTCCTGATATAAGGGCGATCGAGACGCTGAAGACGCAACCCGTCCCAGCTGAAACGAGTCTTGTCTGAAATCCACTCCTCATTGACGCCTTCATTAAGGCGAGGAAGAACGCGCATAACTTCTCGCCCCCGCGTATCAACACGGATATTGGAACCTACAGCGTCCATAACATCAATACTTTCTGTTCTGGACAACTCCCAGGGACGTGCTTTAAAGGCATAAGGGCGAGATGTAAGCGCACCAACAGGACATAAATCAATCACATTCCCCTGAAGTTCTGAAGTCATACCCTGCTCCAAATACGTGACAATTTCCATATCTTCACCACGCCCAATGGCACCCAACTCAGCGACGCCGGCAACCTCCGTCATAAAGCGAATACAGCGCGTACAATGAATACAACGCGTCATAATCGTTTTTACCAGAGGGCCTATATCCCTATCTTCAACGGCCCGCTTGTTTTCATGGAACCGGCTCTTTTCAACACCATAGGCCATAGCTTGATCCTGAAGATCACATTCACCGCCCTGATCGCAAATCGGACAGTCAAGTGGATGATTGATCAAAAGAAATTGCATAACTCCCTGGCGGGCTTCACGTACCTTCCGAGAATTGGTCCTGATCTTTACCGGTGATCCATCATTTCCCGGTCGCAAATCATCTACTGAAAGAGCACATGAGGGCTGTAATTTGGACAATCCGACCTGCTCTACAAGACACATACGACAATTACCGGCAATCGAAAGACGCTCATGGAAACAAAAACGGGGAATTTCTGCTCCCAACATCTCACATGCCTGAAGGACTGTAATTCCCTTGGGCACTTCAATCTCCTGCCCGTCAATGATCAATCTGGGCATGGCCCCTCCCCCTCTATCTCTTAACCGGAAAGGAAACAGCACCCTCTGCTTTTGGGTTGGCAGCATATTCCTTTATACGACGCCTAATCTCATGACTAAAATGACGGATCAAACCCTGCACCGGCCACGCTGCCGCATCCCCCAGAGCACAAATTGTATTACCTTCCACCTCTTTTGTTACGTTAAGCAACATGTCAATCTCATGCTCATGAGCCTCCCCACGAACCATGCGCTTCAGCACCCGCCACATCCATCCTGTACCTTCACGACATGGTGTACACTGCCCACAACTTTCATGTTTATAAAAATAGGAAACACGCGCAATTGCATTCACTATATCTGTTGATTTATCCATCACCATAACCGCTGCTGTACCAAGGCCAGAGTGTTTTTCCCGCAACGTATCAAAATCCATCGAAAGATCCCAACATTCCTTCGCCGGAAGGCAAGGCACAGACACTCCTCCTGGAATCACAGCAAGAAGATTATCCCACCCCCCACGAATACCACCAGCGTGTTTTTCAATCAGTTCACGCAAAACGATCCCCATTTCTTCTTCAACAGTACAAGGTTTATTCACATGACCGGAAATTGAAAAAAGCTTACTTCCAGTACTGTTTTTTACCCGTCCTAAACTGGAAAACCAGTTTGCGCCGCGGCGCAAAATAGACGGAACAACTGCAATGGACTCTACGTTGTTGATTGTGGTCGGACAACCGTAAAGACCGACATTTGCCGGATAGGGAGGCTTCATGCGTGGAAGGCCCTTCCTGCCTTCAAGACTCTCAAGTAAAGCCGTTTCTTCTCCGCAAATATAAGCACCGGCACCATGATGCACATAGCAATCCAGATCCCAGCCTGTTACGCTGTTTTTTCCTAGAAGGCGCGCCTCATAAGATTCGTCAATCGCCCGCTGCAGAGCTTCACGCTCACGAATAAATTCTCCACGTATATAAATGTAGCAAACGTGCGCACTTATCGTAAAAGAGGCAAAAAGACAGCCTTCAAGGAGCAAATGCGGGTCGTGCCGAAGGATTTCCCGGTCCTTACAGGTTCCGGGCTCAGACTCATCTGCATTTACAATCAGATAATGAGGACGCCCGTCTCCCTCTCCAGCTTTGGGCATAAACGACCATTTCAGACCGGTAGGAAAGCCTGCACCACCACGCCCACGAAGACCAGAAGCCTTCATCTCCTCAATAATCCATTCCGCCCCTTTCTCAATCACGGATTTTGTCTCATCCCAGGCTCCCCGTTTTCTAGCAGACTCAAGAGATGAAGACTGAAAGCCATAAAGATTGGTAAAAATACGATTCTCATCAGAGAGCATCAGCATTTCTCCTTTTTATTTTTTCCTCGGCTGGGAGCGTAGTCAACGTAGTTGCCCCCCCGAGCGGCTCTGATGAATGACGTCCGTTTTGTGGACCTGGAGGAGGGAAATTATCGGCCTCTAAATGATCAAGTAACTCATTGAATTTTTTAACCGTCAAATCTTCATAAGTATCGCTTCCAATCAGCATCATCGGTGCATTTACACACGCACCGAGACATTCAACCCGTTCCCAAGAAAAAGAGCTGTCCGCAGAAAGTATATCGGGTTCAGAAACAATCCTGTTCTTACAGACCCCGATCAGTTCATCAGAACCGCGCAACATGCAGGGCAGACTTGTACACACCTGTATGTGCGCTTTCCGACCTACAGGAGACAAATGAAACATTGTATAAAAAGTTGCAATTTCAAACGCACGAATATACGGCATACTTAAAAAATCGGCTACGTACCGAATTGCCGGCTCAGGCAACCAACCGCCATGCTGCTCCTGAGCGCGCCACATCAACGAAATAATAGCAGAAGCTCCTCGACCAATAGGATATTTAGCAACTTGCTCCTTTGCCCACGCAATATTTTTTTCATTAAAAGAAAAATAATTAGGCTGCACCGCAGCCAGTCTACGCGCACTCACCGATCCACCTCTCCGAAAACAATATCAATTGATCCAAGAATAGCCGAAACATCCGAAAGCATATGCCCCCGACAAAGAAAATCCATCCCTTGTAAATGTGAAAAACCAGGGGCTTTAATCTTACACCGATAGGGTTTGTTTGATCCATCCGAAACAAGATATACACCAAATTCGCCCTTAGGTGCCTCAACAGCAGCGTAAACCTCTCCTGCAGGAACATGATATCCCTCGGTGTAAAGCTTGAAGTGATGAATTAAGGCCTCCATTGATGTCTTCATCTCATTTCTTCTCGGAGGAACAATTTTACCGGCATCCGAAAAAACAGGCGTCCGCCCCTCATTTGATTTCAATCGTTCAATACATTGCATCATGATACGAAGTGATTGCCGCATTTCTTCCATACGAACAAGATAGCGATCATAGCAATCGCCATTCTTTCCAACCGGAATATCAAAATCAATATCTGCATAGCACTCATAAGGCTGGGCCTTACGTAAATCCCATGCCGCACCAGAACCGCGAACCATCACACCTGAAAATCCCCATGCCCACGCATCTTCTAGTTCAACAACACCAATATCAACATTGCGTTGCTTGAAAATACGACTATTGGTCAAAAGACCCTCAATATCGTCAAGAATCTTCGGGTGTTCCTCGCAGAATATTGCAATATCGTCAAGCAACTTTTCCGGTAGATCCTGATGAACCCCTCCCGGACGCACATAGGCAGAATGCATACGTGAACCAGACGCTCTTTCGTAGAAAATCATCAGTTTTTCGCGCTCTTCGAAACCCCACAATGGAGGAGTCAGAGCACCAACATCCATCGCCTGTGTTGTGACATTGAGTAGATGTGACAAAATGCGACCAATTTCCGAGTAAAGCACACGAATCAACTGACCACGGTGCGGAACAGAAATGCCAAGCAGCGTCTCAACAGCTAAAGCATAAGCATGTTCCTGATTCATCGGCGCAACATAATCAAGACGATCAAAATAGGGAACAGCCTGAAGATACGTCTTCGTCTCAATAAGTTTTTCTGTGCCACGGTGTAAAAGGCCAACATGCGGATCAACACGTTCAACAATCTCACCATCAAGGTCAAGGACAAGACGCAAAACACCGTGCGCCGCGGGATGCTGCGGTCCAAAATTAATTGAGAATTTTCTAGATTCAGACACAGTTCAAATATCCCACTATTCCTTTAACTCTGGACATCACGTCTATTTCCCTGATCGCTTATCATCAGGAGAGACATCTTTATACCCTTCCCACGGACTCAAAAAATCAAAAGTCCGAAATTCCTGAGACAAGGACACCGGTTCATAAACAACACGCTTGACATCATCATTATAGCGGACTTGAACAAAACCTGTTGTCGGGAAATCTTTGCGCAAAGGATGACCCTTAAAACCATAATCCGTGAGAATACGACGAAGATCAGGGTGACCAGAAAAAAGAATTCCGTATAAATCATAAGCTTCGCGCTCAAACCAGCCGACCGCTGGGAAGACCGAAACCACACTAGGTACCGGAATCATCCCATCAGTTTCTATTTTGACACGCACACGCTGATTTTGACAGGGAGCAAGCAAGTGGTAAACAACTTCAAAACGGCGCGCACGTGAAGGATAATCCACACCACACAAATCAACAAAACTGAAAAAGCCGCAGCGGATATCATCACGCAGAAATTTGAGAACACGAACGATCCCATCCGCGCGAGATAATAAGGAAATTTCGCCCCTTATTACGGACACGCTCTCAATATCGTCTCCCAGGTTATCGGAAACAATTTCACCCAGCTCAATAAGCGCCCTATCCCTATCATATTCAGACAAAACAAAAATCCTAACGTTCAATCGTGCCCGTACGCCGTATCTTTTTCTGAAGCAGAAGAATACCATAAAGAAGCGCTTCAGCCGTCGGAGGACAGCCAGGAACATAAATATCCACAGGCACAATCCGGTCAGCTCCTCTGACAACAGAGTAAGAATAATGATAATATCCTCCCCCATTGGCACAAGAACCCATCGAAATAACATAACGCGGTTCAGGCATCTGATCGTAAACTTTGCGTAACGCAGGTGCCATTTTGTTGGTCAATGTGCCCGCAATGATCATAACGTCCGACTGGCGAGGACTGGCACGCGGTGCAAAACCAAAACGCTCCACATCATAACGGGGCATTGATGCATGCATCATTTCGACAGCACAACATGCCAAGCCGAACGTCATCCACATCAAAGAGCCACTGCGGGCCCAATTGACAAGATCATCACTCGCTGTAACAAAAAAACCTCTGTCAGCCCAGCTGTTGCCAGAATCAGGAAAAAACGACTCATGTGGTTCAAGTGTACCGGGCCCTGAAAAAAAAGTTCTCATTCCTCGACCGGATGATTGATCTAATCCCACTCCAGCGCTCCCTTTTTCCACTCATAGATAAACCCAACCGTCAGGATACAAAGGAAAAGAATCATTGACCAAAAACCAAAAAGACCCACGTCCTCAAATGCTGCAGCCCATGGGAAAAGAAAAGCAACTTCTAAATCAAAAATAATGAAAAGAATTGAAACCAGATAAAAGCGGATATCAAACTTCATACGTGAATCGCTGAAGGCATCAAACCCGCATTCATAAGCAGACAATTTTTCTGTATCCGGGCGACGATAGGAAAAAACAAAAGGAGCAACAAGCAACATCAGACCTATGACCCCGGCAATGGAAATAAAAATCACCAGAGGAAAATATTCCGTCAGCAAATATGAATAACTCATCATCTTCTTCCACGGCTTATGGCAACGCAAGAGGAACAGCCTTACTCCGTTAAGGTTAGGAAATGCTAAAGAAAGGAAAAAGGATCCTGAATCTCCAACACCGAAAGGACCTCCCGGATAACGCTAAAGTAACAGAAAAAACAGACGACACTCACAAAATCACCTACAGGGACCTTATTCACGAAGAAGGAGTCTCATTCTTGAAAATCAGCTTTCCCGAAAGAAAGATAACAATGGCGGGAGTGACGGGACTCGAACCCGCGACCTCCGGCGTGACAGGCCGGCGCTCTAACCAGCTGAGCTACACCCCCCCCGCAAGGGGTAACACCAGCAACGAAGCCGGGTTATGTGAGACTCACAAACAAGACAAGGATACAGGAGCTTCAACAATCTGAAAACCCTTTATTTTTTCACTTTTTTATAGCGTGGGGACATGCTCTTAAAGAAACGTTTTTTGCTCTACCGTGTATTGGAAAAATAAAATCAAGACTATTTGTAATTTATATCTCTGTAAAATCCATAAAAATTTAATAAAATAAAAGTAAAAAATAGAGTTGTCGTAATATTAATTCAAAAAAAAAGAAATGAAGACTCTCATTTTCTTCCAGAACCCGGGCTGAGAGGCGATTCATTTTTGTTCTTCTTCCTATATTCTGATTTATTTTCAATATGTTGTCGTGAAGTGTTTTTTGGTTTTATTTTTCTTAAAAGATTGATATACGATTTGCAAAGCGAAATATCTCTCCGGCTTTTTTATTTTCTTACCCCATTGTTTTTTTAAATAGCTCAATGCGGGCAAGAAATGAAAATTCCTCCCCTATTTATGAAAGGATAAATAAAATCAATAAGTTAAATCAAATTTACTGTTAAAATACTGATCATGAATTTGCGGTACACAGACACGCAACACAACTTCATTCCCGTTAACAGATTTTTTTTCCATGACATCACAATTTTCATAAAGCCAGTTGATTTCTCGTCCAGCAAAAGCCGGAAGCCGGACAGTGTAAACAGAATTATGCTTCGTCAAAGCATGGTCAATCTTATTCAGAAAGACTTCCAGGCCGTCTCCACTCACCGCTGATACTGCTACGACATCACTAGATTTCTCGGCCTCTTCACAAAAGGACAAACGCTCCTCAGGTGAAAAAAGGTCGATTTTATTCCAGACTTCAAAAATATGAGGGCAAACCTCACCTTCCAGCACTTTATTTCTCTGGATGATGCATCTCCCCTCTCCTGAATCAGCAAGAAGAGCCAATACTTTACGGACCTCACATGCTTGTGCCTCACTGTCCGGATGTGAAACATCTCGTATATGTAAAATAATATCAGCATTAACGATTTCTTCTAGTGTCGCACGGAAAGCGGCAACAAGATGTGTAGGTAAATTAGAAATAAAACCAACAGTATCAGAAAGAATAACGCGCAAACCAGACGGAAGCCGCAACTGCCGCAATGTCGTATCAAGCGTAGCAAAGAGAAGATCGGCGCAAAACACGTTTGAATCCGTCAAGCGATTAAAAAGGGATGATTTACCTGCATTCGTATAGCCAACCATAGCAATAACCGGATAAGGCACTTTCTTGCGGGCATGAGAATGAAGGGCGCGCCTGCGCCGCACATCCCCAAGCCGCGCTTCAATCCGTTCAATTCGTTCTCGAATCTGTCGGCGATCAGATTCAATCTGTGTTTCTCCGGGACCAGTAAGAAATCCCCGCCCCCCCCTCTGGCGTTCCAGATGTGTCCATGATCGGACAAGTCGGCTTTTTTGATAATTAAGACGAGCAAGCTCAACTTGCAGACGTCCTTCTCTACTGCGTGCGCGTGCAGAAAATATTTCCAGAATCAATCCAACACGGTCTATGACTTTAACACACCACTCCATTTCCAGATTGCGTTGTTGCACCGGACTAAGGGAGGTGCCTACAATTACCAAATCAACCTTAAGGTCGGGAAGAATATCTTTGATTTCCTGAACTTTTCCCTTCCCGAAGAAACTTCCTGAATGCGCTTTCCGAAGATTAACGATCTGGCTGCCAACAACCCGAATGGAAATGGCTTCAGCAAGGCCGATAACCTCAGCAAGCAATGCGGACGAATCAAGACTCAGGCCGCTCTCTTCGGCAAAAGGCAAAACAGGTTCAAGGATATAGGCAGAGGATAGAAATGCAGACGATAAAAAGAGTGGATCGGCAAAATCGAACCGGAGAGAAGAAGAAAAATTTGAATCCTCTTCACGCAGCCCCTTCTTCAAGAGACGACTCCTCCCCTTCGGGGTAAGACTGGATTCGACAGAAAACCACCTATGTGGATCATTTTTGCTCCTCCTTATCCTCCTCCTCCTGCGTTTCATTATCAAACAAATGCAAAGGTTGGCTGGGCATGATCGTTGAAATCGCATGCTTGTAAATCAACTGCGAACAACCATCACGACGCAACAGGATGCAAAAAGTGTCAAACCAGCTCACACAGCCCTGAAGTTTCACACCGTTCACCAAAAAAACGGTCAGAGATACCTTATTTTTGCGGACGTAATTTAAAAAAACATCTTGCAAATTCTGAGTTTTTTCTGAAGGCATGCTAAGAAAGAACCTTTCATCTACTGTGACAGTTTCATCCCGGATAAGAAATGACGCTACCTTCATCTCCCCGATTGATCACTCTTTTAATGTTCACAACCACAAACAACAAAAAATAAAGCTTTATTCATTATATCAACATTTTTCATGAACGCCAGAAAAACAAATTGCACAAAATCAAAAAACCCAATACCTCCATGCGGCCCAGAATCATCATCAAAATTAGCACAGATTGCACAACGGAATTCATTTCAGCATATGAAACCCATGAAGGTGTTTTTTCTGCTAATTCGCTGTATACAGTACCAGCATTTGCAAGATTGGAAATAATAACAACAAAACCTGAATCAAAATTCATCCCGGTAGCGGTTACAGCCAGTACACCAAAAATAATGGCAAGACTAAAAGATATGAATATTAACCAAATTCCCTTGAGCATTTGTAAATTATAGATCTGACCTCCAATCTGAGCCCTTCGTTTACAATGAGGATGAATAAGACGGTATAATTCTCTCCGGGCATAAAGAATCATAGCGCCTATGCGGGAAAGTTTAATACCTCCTGAAGTTGAAAATACAGCACCGCCAATGAGCACCAAAAACAAAATCAAGGGCAAAGGCAAAATTGAAAAATCACCGGAATGCATTTCCAATCCGCTGGTTGAGAGTAACGAAACAGCGGACGAAAATCCACTTTTCAAAGAGAAAAAAAGGCTATAATCAGAATTAAAATAAAAAACAGAAGCGAAAAAAAGACCGAAAAAAAAGCTCAGAAAAAAAAGCCAATAGGGCTCATAATGATGATCATATTGCAAAGAAAGAGACCAATCCTTGTAAAAAAGAGCATGCTGCCAAACAACGCTCATTGCACCCAAAAACATGAAAAAAACCACAATGAGTAAAATGGGGAAAGGATAATCCCCGATTTCCTGTCCAGTAGGATTGAAGCCACTTGTAGAAAGAGCAGAAAAAGAAAGTTCCGCTGATGTAAGGGCAGGTAAACCATTCATCGTCAGTAAGAGAAAGCAAAAAAAAGTAAGGACACTATAGATAAATGGAATCCATTTCATCGTAGCAAGCTGTGATATAGACGGCTGAAACCCTGATGGAACCGCATGTGAAAAGCAGTCAGGCCTGCTCCCTAATTGAACGGGAGATAAAATAAGAAAAACCATTAATAGAGTTACCAGCCCCCCTATCCAATCAATCAGGCTACGCCAGAAAAGTAATGCTTGCGGGATTGGGATAAGGCTTACCTTAGGAAAAAGCGTTGTTCCGCTTGTAGTGAAACCAGAAACTGACTCAAAATAAGCATGGAAAAAATTTAGGGAATAACCAGATATATAAAAAGGTAACGCCAGAAAAAACGGTACCGTCACCCACATAAAAAGGGCAAGCAAAAATGCATCATAGTGTTTCAAGACCTCTTCTGAATTACGAAAAGTAAAAATCAAGCTGCCAGCAATAAAGGCAATCAGACCAGAACTGACCAGAAAAACAGCAACAAGCTTTTTTTCCTGAACTGCAAAAGCAACAAAAGTAGTCAAAAGCATAAAGCATGAAAGCGCAACAAGGACAAATCCCAGAAAATAAAAAATAACGCGCATTTCAGATTTCTTTATCCTGTCACTAACGAATATTCCGTACCATGAACCTGAAAATCAAAAAAACTCAAAACTGACACGAAACATTTGCTCTACATGCTTGACTTTATCGGCCATCGCAAAAATGACAATACGATCATTCAGCTGAATTTCTGTATCTCCACAAGGAATAATAAAATTGCCATCCCTCCAGATCGCACCGATCCGGACGCCATCAAATACTTCCATTTCACGCAAAGATTTTCCAAGTAAAGGAGATGTCTCAAGAGATTCCGCTTCCAATATTTCGGCTTGACCATCGTGAATCGTATGGACAGAAAGGATACGACCTCTGCGGATGTGATGCAAAATCTTGGATATTGTCACAGCCTGAGGGCTCACATGCGCATCAATCCCGAGAGAGCGCAAAAACGGCAAATAGCTCGAATTATTGACAAGGGACATCGTACGCTTACAACCAAGACGCTTAGCTAAGATAGAAGACATAATGTTGACCTGATCATCATTAGTGAGCGACAACAGCGTATCTGTGCAGGCCACATTTGCTTCACGTAAAATCTGATCATCAAGGGCAGACCCATGAAGGATAATCGTGGAGGGAAGGCCATTGGCAATCTGAGACGCACGCTCCTTCGAAAATTCAATGATTTTCAGTTGAGTCTTGCTCTCCTCCAGTCGCTTTGCTACATGAACCCCGATATTTCCGCCGCCGGCAATGATGACCCGATACGCCTGTTCTTCACTGTGACCGAAAACTGATAGGATCCGTTTCAACTGGCTCGTCGGTGCCGTGACATAAACCTCATCTCCTACCAGCATGTGGGTAGAACTATTTGGAATAAAAACAGCGTTTTTGCGGACTATCCCCACAACTATCGCTTCAAGATCCGGAAAGAGATCAGTTAACTGGGATAATGGCGTATTCACAATCGGGCAATCTTCCTCGCAAATTACCCCGAAAACTGATACCTCACCACCACAAAAGCCAAGAACATCTGAAGCCCCCGGCAAACCAAGACGGCGGGCAACGACATCTCCAACCTCAAGCTCCGGGGAAATAATAACGTCAATCGGCATATTTTTTCGTGAAAAAAGATCACTCCAATGACCATGTAGATAGCTTTTGGATCGTATGCGCGCCATCTTTGTCGGGATTCTAAAGAGTGAATGAGCAACCTGGCAAGCAACCATGTTGACTTCATCATGACGGGTTACCGCAATGATCATATCCACATCCTCAGCACCTGCTTGATGTAAAATATCCGGGTCAGAACCATGACCAACGAACCCACGTACATCAATCATATCACTGATTTTGTCTATCAAAGTGCTTGAAGAATCAATTATTGAAACATCGTTGCTCTCGGAAGACAGACGGCGTGCGATACCAACCCCGACCTGACCTGCACCACAGATAATAATCTTCATTGAACGATCACTCCACTTTCATCGCCCTGAATTAACTTCTGGAACAAAATAAAGCGCTTAAACGTCATCCTCGCCTCTTTCCATTATTCGTTTGAAAGAAGAGACGCCGAGTAATTTCAATTTCCTGTGCAATGCAGAGCGCTCCATCCCTACAAATTCAGAGGTTTTTGAAATATTTCTCCCAAAACGCTCTATCTGGGCCATCAGATATTCTTGTTCAAAAATAATCCTTGCATCACGCAGGGGAAGAGCCATCAGACGTTCCATACCGAGCCGCATTGAAGATAAAGGTAAAGGCGCGCCAATCTCTTTAGGCAAGTTTTCAACCGTAATGACTCCCCCCGCTTCTTCATTTGACAAAATCATTAAACTTTCGACATTATTCCGTAATTGGCGAACATTTCCTGGCCAGTCATGCAATTGCATGATTGCCATCACGTCATCCCCTATCTCTGGGAGAGGTAGACCCTCTGTACGGGAAATCTGCTGCAAAAAATAATCCATCAATTCCGGAATATCCTGACGACGCTCTGCCAGAGTAGGCACTTTTATAGGTACGACGTTCAAACGATGAAAAAGATCCGCACGCAAGCGACCTTCTTCAATCTCAGACTCCAAATCCCGTAAAGATGATGAAATAATCCGCACATCTACCTTGATAGGCGTACAACCTCTCACACGATAAAATGTTTGATCAATCAGGACTTGCAATATCTTTGCTTGCATTTCACAGGGTATATCGGCGATTTCATCAATATAAAGCGTACCACCATGTGCAGCTTCCAGAGCACCGACATGGCGCCGGCCATCTGTGCTAAACGGTTCAGAACCGAAAAGTTCAACTTCTATGCAGCCGGGGTCCAAAGCCGCAGTATTGAGAATAACAAAAGAAGCCCGGCATCTGGAAGAAAGTGAATGAATATTGCGAGCAATCAGCTCTTTTCCCGATCCGGCGGGGCCGCTAATCAGGACCCGTGCATTGTTTTTGGCGATTTTTTCTACGGCAGTCCGCAATTGTGACATGACCGGAGAATTTCCAATTATTCGTGTTTCTCTGCCACTCTTTCGGCGCAGTTCATGAACCTCACGATGCAAGCGGAGTGTCTCAAGCGCGCGCGCGGTTACAAGAAGCAAACGGTCAGATTCAAACGGTTTTTCAATAAAATCATAAGCACCACGCCTGATAGCTGAGACCGCCATCTCAACATGACCATGACCTGAAATCATGACAACCGGTAACTCAGGATGCTGTTGCTTGATCATATCAAGCAATTCCAGGCCGCCAAGCTTGCTTCCTTGAAGCCAGATATCAAGAAAGATCAGACTTGGACAACGACCAAAAATTTCCTGTAAAGCGCTTTCACTATCCCGGGCAACGCGGGCTTCATAACCCTCATCTTCAAGAATACCTGAAACCAAATCTCGTATATCCGCCTCATCATCAACAATGAGAATATCAGAGCGAATCAATTCAAATATCCTTTTCTAAAATCACTCTTCGTACAAAAAACAACATTTTTACAAATAGCAGGCTTTGCATCATCAGCTGTAAAACCTTTACGCTATTGAATACAATACAAGGAAAAACAAAACCTCTGAAAAAATAGCAGACAT
Organism: Alphaproteobacteria bacterium; assembly: GCA_028599125.1. Lineage (GTDB taxonomy): Bacteria > Pseudomonadota > Alphaproteobacteria > Rhizobiales > NORP267 > JAQRMX01. Next base: position 27,057 of record JAQRMX010000071.1, read on the forward strand.
GAAACACAAAAGCGTAAATGTTGGTTCATTTCACATTCAATTCCTTTATGCTTTCTCATTTCCGCTGCCATCAAGCCAACGGAGAAAAATGACCTTTATTTGTGCACCAAAATCTGACCTGCCACCGAGTATCCGCAGTGAATCACAAAGCATCATCTCCCCGCAGTGTTCTTCTACAATTTTGCGGACAATTGCTAGCCCCAAACCAGTGCCTTTATCATGTTTCGTCACATAAGGTTCAAAAAGCTGCTGTCTGTTCTCTTGAGGTAATCCGCATCCGTTATCAGTGAACAGAAGCGTCACATGCGACTCATTTGCTTTAATATGCACCTCAATCCAAGGCGTTTCCTCCCTCCTATATTGAGTGGAAGAGATTGCCTGAATGGCATTTTTTACCAAATTGGTGATCATCTGCGAAATTAGACGCCGGTCACAGATACAACGGACTTCACTATCATCATGTATAATCTCAATCTTGATTTCTGGAACAGATACGCCAATCAGAAAAACAGCCTGACGTACAATTACGATAAGATCCACTTCTTTCATCACAGCCTTCGGCATGCGTGCAAAGGCAGAAAATTCGTCAACCATTCGCCCAATATCGCCAACTTGACGAATGATTGTCTCAACACAACGGTCAAATACATCCTGATCTCCCTGGATGCTCGTAGAATATTTGCGTCTCAAGCGTTCCGCAGATAGTTGGATGGGTGTAAGGGGATTTTTTATCTCATGAGCAATGCGCCGTGCAATATCCCTCCAGGCTGTTGCACGCTGGGCCGTTACAAGCTCGGTAATATCATCAATCGTAACGACATAACCAGACTGATCGCTCTTGGACGTTACACGTACGTCAACAGTATGTTCACGGCCAGCTTTTCTGTATAGGACAATCTGCTCTTGATAAAATGTTTGTTTCAGTTTTAATGCAGCCTGCAAAACTTTACATAATTCAGAAATTTCCTTTTCTAATGGACGACCAATCAGATTATTGGCATTAAGCTCCCAGAATGTCTCTGCTGATCGGTTGATAAATTCAACATTCCCGTTCCTGTCAATCCCGATAACCCCTGATGTCACACTGGCAAGAACCGCTTCCGTAAAGCGACGACGATTATCTAGTACATCATTCGTCTTGAGCAATTCATCACGCTGTGCTTTCAGTTGGCTGGTCATGCTATTGAACGTCATGCCTAAATTGGCCAATTCACCATCACTCTGGCTTATAGGGACCTGAACGCCCAGATCACCTCTTGAAACCAGTCGTGCAGCATTGATTAACCGGCGAATGGGCGCAACCAGACGTCTGGAAAACCATAACGCCATCCATATCGCTGAAAACATGAGTATCAGGGCAATGTTGATATACATCAACGCAAAGGCAATTTGTATACTGTAGCGGTTTTTGGCTATGTCCTGATACTCCATCGCTTGTGCGGCCGTTTCACGGACGTGCTGCACAACTTTAGCATCAAGACGACGGACGATGTAGAGATAGGAATCCTGATAATTTTGTAATTTGGTTAAAACACCAATTTCATTAGCTTGGTCATTAATACCGGGCGTAAGAATGACAGACTCTCCTTCTTTAGCCCTTTGCAAGGCAAAAAAAGGAGGAATAAGAAAAAGATCATGGGCAGTCCGCGTATGTTTAAGAATGATCCTGTACCGACCATTGATGATATAAACACCTCCGAGTGCATATTGCTCCATCCGCTCCCGTACAATCTCACTAAAACGATCTTTATCCCGATTAATGAGAGGCTGAATCTTATCCAAGTCTCTGATCATTGCCAATAGATCGCTACGAATCTCGTTCGTACGCTCACGCATGTACGCATAAGCGATCATCGTTGAACTTTGTATCATAGACCTAGCGCGGCCCGTGAACCAGCGATCCAGCCCCGTGTCAAGAGTAACACTGGCGACAATCGCTACAATGATAGCAGGGGTCGTGGCAACAAAGGCAAACAAACTCACAAATTGGCCTTGTAACCGCGCACCGGCATCACCTGACCTCCACGCCTGCACCAGACGCAAAAGTTCAATCATAATCAATAAACTAAGGAAAAAAACAAGAACAAGGTTGCCAACTAAGACGATGACAACCACATTGTAAGTGGGAGGAATTGATGTACGACCGGTCAGGACGAGAAATGTTGCAAGACCAGAGAGAATGGCAACAAAAATAGTAACCCCGCCAATGAGTACGCTCCACTGAAGATTAGCAAGATAACGCAAAGAAAGCTGGATAGCGGCAATAGAACAGAGATTCATCATTATGTAACATCAGGCCCCACGTAGAAATTAAAACATGCACCTGTGGACAAGCAGAAAACGCATGTCTTACGAATAGACGATGATGAAGGCTCTGTTAAATTTTAACATTTTCCACCTTCATGCCCATCCGCTATTCTATACTCGATAAATTGAAAAAAATACATAAGCGCACGTCTATCCTGTATAGGCACATCTGGTTATACAAAACGCTAAATCCTGTTAAAGCCAGTTTTGATCGAACCTAAAGGGCCGTTTCCGCTCAACAGCCCTCCCCCTCAAATATAAGCTCATACATAATAGAATTGATCACAAAAGGGAAAATTTGCTAATATCAAAAAACATAAGTTAAGGTTAGTTTTCCCGGAGGCTTTCTATTTTGTGTACAAACGCGATTATCGTCTCAGCCGGGCACGGTATACGAGCATGTGCTCATACTGATGAAATACCCAAACAATTTTCTTTTTTAGCAGGAAAATCTCTCATTTCTCATACTCTTCGCCCTTTCCTAAACCATAAAAAAATTAAAAACATCATTGTTGTTATTGCTCCGGGCCAACATTCTCTGCTCCTTCAGGCACTCGGAAACGAGATCAATCGCATTGTTTTTGTTTATGGGGGCGCAACACGGCAGGAATCCGTGGCTGCCGGTCTGGACGCCTGCAATAGTCAGTCTCCGCGTTATGTTCTTGTTCACGATGCCGCCCGCCCCTTCGTAACACCGCTACTTATTGACCGTGTCATTGCGGCCCTCTCTTCTTATGAAGCCGTTTTCCCCGCTATCCCCGTTACAGATACTTTAAAAAAAATATCTAATGGCGGCAAAATGAAGACAATTGACCGAGAAGGTTTATTTTCTGCTCAAACACCTCAGGGGTTTCACTATCCTGTCATTCATGAGGCTCATATTCAGGCAAAATCAACAGGAAAAAATAATTTTACAGATGATGCCGCACTGATCGAATGGAAGGGGGGAAAGGTTCACATCGTTCCAGGAGACGCTGATAATGTCAAATTGACAACCAACATAGATATGCTTTGGGCAGAAAAGGCGCTAAAAGCAGAAAAGGCCCTCCCTCTCCAACCTGTTATGGAAACACGAACAGGACACGGGTTTGATGCACATGCCTTTATTAGTCCGAATACAGGAAATGAAACGGGAGTCACATTATGCGGCATCTTTATTCCGCACTGCTTTCCTTTGGAGGGCTATTCAGATGCGGATGTTGGTCTTCATGCGCTTTCAGATGCTATATTCGGTGCCTTGTGTGATGGTGATATCGGACAACATTTTCCTCCCGGTGAACCAGCATGGAAGAATAAGGACTCTGCCTTCTTCCTTCAATATGCGAGCAATTCCGTCCTTAATAGAGATGGAAAAATCATTCATCTCGACGTGACGCTCATTTGCCAGAAACCTAAAATCCAGACTCATCGTGACAAAATGCGTGAACGGATCGTGCAAATTACGAGCGTTCCCCTTTCCTCTGTCAGTGTAAAGGCAACAACCACGGAACGGATGGGATTTACAGGACGGTGCGAAGGAATTGCGGCGATGGCGACTGCAACTCTCCGTCTGCCAGCCGTTTCGATCGGTGAAAATGTTCATGAAGCAACGTAAAAAAGACCACAATATAGCCACCTGTCAACAGGCCAGACTCTCCTGAATGTCCCCTTAAAAAGCTGATCATACATTCACACCATTGGAAATCCGGTGCAAAAAATATCTCCCTTTCACGAGCCTTGTACATTACCGGACTTGTAAAAATACGCCGTTAGAGAGCAACAGAGAAATTAAACACAAGAAACGGTTTTCTGTTTAGAAATTCAGAAAAATTAAGAAGGTATTTTATTGAGATAAATAAAGTCTGCACGCGCTTCAAAGGCAGATACAAACCCCGCGAAGGCATGATCGAAACCAGCCCCGGCAAGCAGCTGTAAGCTAGTGCTTCGTAGCTTATAAGAAATAAAAAAATCAATCTTACACCCCCTGTGCAAGTCATCAAGCGGACTAAATGACCAGAAATTATCAAGCGTATCAAAAGGGCCGGAAATATGGGAAACACTGACACGTAAACGGTCAGGTTCCAAAAAAACACGACTGGTGAAAGTCTCAAGAATAAAACCATGACCAATGGTCATCTCACAAATCAGTATTTTATTTTCACCCTGGCAAGGTTCGGTACCGCAAATCTTCAATGCTTTGCATAAAGGCAAAAACTCAGGGTATCTCTCAACATCAGCAACAAGAACAAACATATCTGAAGGATTGTGCTGTACCTGACGGTTTATTTCAAACTGACGCACGGGCGGATCGACCTTCCTTATGAGAAGAACGGGTTGAGGCACGTAGTTTCAGAAAATCTTCATCGGCATGGTATGATGACCTGGTAAGGGGACTTGCCGAGACAAAAGAGAAGCCCTTGGCATAGGCAATCGTCTCATAGGATCTGAATTCTTCCGGCTTGACAAAGCGTTTAACAGGATGATGCGAACGGGTCGGTTGCAAATACTGACCAATCGTCAGAAAATCAACATTTGCGCTACGAAGATCATCCATCAGTTGCAAAACTTCATTACGTTCCTCACCCAGTCCTACCATAATTCCTGACTTGGTAAACATGGAGGAATCCAATTCCTTTACACTCTGCAATAACCGTAAGGAATGAAAATAACGAGCCCCCGGCCTAACAGTCAGATAGTTTGATGGAACCGTTTCCAGATTATGGTTGAAAACATCCGGGCGCGCCTCAACAATAAGTTCAAGAGCGCCAGCCTTACGAAGAAAATCTGGTGTCAGCACTTCAATCGTCGTTTCCGGTGAACCGGCTCTTATCTTATCAATAGTTAATGCAAA
>JAQRMX010000072.1 GCA_028599125.1 Alphaproteobacteria bacterium
TTTGCTCAAAGAACGTAGACTGAAAAATCGCCTTGGATACACAGAGCCTGTCCGGAAAGACGACATTACACTTTACCGGGCGCGCTTTGGAGGATTTGAAAGGGAAGATGCAAAAAGAACTTGCGCCAGTCTTAAAAAAGCAAAATTCAAGTGTCTTCCTATGATGAAAAAGTAAAAATACAGTAGCCCTCTTCATGGCCGTTTCATAAGTATATCGCGGGCTTGATTTATTAAGCCGGCAAGGTGAGACGTTCCTCCATGATCGGGATGAATTATTTTCATGAGAGCACGGTGAGCTGATTTTATTTCTTCAGGTGTGGCATTAGACGATAGGCCAAGCATTTCATACGCCTCCATAACAGTCATTGAACCTGACGATGAACGTTTTCGATTCTTCGATTCAGGATTGAAGGACCCATGTTCGGGTTTGAGATTTTCTTCTGAATCTCTCCAGCCTGAAACATAAAGGTCCATGTATTTTTCAAGAAAAAAAAGACCTAGTTCATCATTATTGCGCTCAAGATCAGCATGTAGATTCAAAAAATCGGTTCCGGAGAGTTCTTGAAATTTCCGTCCGAAATACCTGCCGGAAATCACATTTACACGTATAAAATTACCGGAACTGTTCAATGAAACCTCAAGATAGGCCGAACGGATGAAAAAAAATCCCTTCGGAGAACGGAATAGCTCCCTTCCGAAAAGCATATAAATTATCAAGGGAGTCACGATAGCTTCCCTTCCTCTCCCGATCAGAAGCAAAACCAGCGAAATAAGAAGTGGAGCAAGACGCGCTGACCAACGCAAAAAGGACGCAAGCGCCTTGGATCTGCTTGATTGATATAACCAGAAAAGCGATAGAAAAAGCACAATTATAAAAAATATAAGAAAAATATAAGGCATAAATGAGCTTTACTAAAATTCACGTTTACAACAGCAAAAGAGCAAAAGAAACAGAACATCCATCTGCTAAATTTTGGCTAAAAAACCGCAAAGAAATTAAAAACGAATCCCTGCTTACCAGACATGATGAACTGGGAACATATTGTGTCAACAAATGACACAATACTTTTTTCTTCTTTTTTCCGACACAGGATAACCTCGATCCGGAAACCACATACAAATTGAAGGAGACGTACCTCTTCAAAATATGTCAAGGAAGACACGTATTTTCCTCCTGTCAGCGGTTTTTTCCGAATCTATGACGGTTTCATTGCCTTTGGTTTTTTTCTAATCCTGATATACAATCCTGATGATTATACAACTGAAATGTCTCCTGGAGGTGCTGCACGGTTCCCTCCGGATACGGAAAGTAAAAAGCCACTGCATAAGTAGGAAATCTAAGATCGGGTAATTTCAATGCGTTCAACATAAGGCAACGTCTTCACTTTTTTTATCAGCCCCAGATCGACCTCATAACAGTCTGGAATCTTTATCACAGCCATCATTTGATGGCTGTGATATCTTACCTGAATGATGAAGCGAATCTGGCCCCGGATCCTCTTCGTTTCAGATTTTAAAAAAAGATTCTCCAACCCCTCAAAAGGAACCTCATGCTTGAGAGTTATGCACATCTTCATTTCTGGAATCTTCTTCATAACCTCGTCAATTAATTCTATTTTTCTTGCGATCAAACGTGTATCTGTCCCGCGTGAACCTACCTCCACCATGATAATAATCTTGGTCCCCGGAGTCAGAAAATTGCGGCTTTCTGCAAGTACATCTGAAAAAATGCTCACCACATAATGACCAGTGGGATCAGAAAGGCTCAAAAAAGCAAACCGGGTTCCGGATCTGGAACGTCGTTCCTGACACTGAATCACTACCCCCGCCAATCGTCCTGCGGTATGTCCCTTTTCAACCTCTGAAAAAAAGACAGAACAACTTTTTATTTTTGGGTAAAGATGATCGAATATGTCAATGTAGTCATCAAGGGGATGTTCTGAGAGAAAAAAACCAATGGCCTCAAATTCATATTTCAAACGTTCCGTTAAGGACCAGACAGAGACGCTATCATTAAGATTCTGTGATACTATATCGGGGTATCCATCATTCTGAAAAAGATCATTTTGTCCCTGTTCACGATTCATCGTTCTGGTTGAAGCCATAGACAGGATCTCTCCTGCATTCTCGAATATCTCTCTCCTATCAGAGAAAAGCTCATCAAAAACACCAGCAGCAGCCATACTTTCCAGCGCCCGCCGATTTATGAAGTGCGCCTCAATCTGTAAAATGAAATCAGAAAGATTCTTGAAGGGCCCATGGCGTGTGCGTGCTTCAACAAGATGTTCAACAGCCTTAGATCCAACCGATTTTATGGCCGATAAAGCGTAATAAATGACATTATCTTCAGACACAAAATCAACATAGGAGTGATTGATTGAAGGGGAGGCAACCCGAATACCAAGTTTTTTTGCCTCCTGGCAAAGATCACTAAGTTTTTCTGTGTTACTCATCTCATGCGTCATCAAAGCTGATAGAAATTCAGCAGGATAATTAGCTTTGAGGTAAGCAGTCTGGTACGCAATTAGTGCATAGGCAGCAGCATGAGATTTATTAAATCCATAGTCAGCAAATTTGGCGACAAGTTCAAAAATTTTCCTCGCTTGATTTTCATTTATCTTATTGGCGACAGCACCATCAATAAAAATCTTGCGTTGCTGATCCATCTCTTTTTTAATTTTCTTTCCCATAGCCCGCCGTAAAATATCGGCTTGACCAAGTGAATAGCCTGCTAAAATACGAGCAATCTCCATAACTTGCTCTTGATAAATAATAACACCGTATGTTTCACACAAGACAGACGTTAGCTCAGGATGCAGGTAATCCGGTGTCTTCTTACCGTGCTTGCAGTCGCAATAGGTCGGGATATTGTCCATAG
>JAQRMX010000073.1 GCA_028599125.1 Alphaproteobacteria bacterium
GACGGATATATGCTTATGACAGCGACAAGAATCGTTTCAAGGGTATCTTCGAGCGGTTAAAGAGAGCCGGTGCGCACAATGTCCAGACTCTTCGGGCTGGTGATACCAGTGCACTTGATGCACTTGCTGGCCGTCTGGATATGATTCTGATTGATGCACCATGTACCGGATCCGGTACATGGCGTAGAAAACCGGATGCAAAGTGGCGATTGAGCGAACGCACGATGAAAGAACGGCTGGCCGTCCAGGTGGCACTGCTTGATCAAGCTGCGCGGTTTTCTAAAAAGGGTGCGAGTATCATATATATCACATGCTCATTGTTGGAGAGAGAAAATCATGCCCAGGTTTCTGCCTTCCTTGGGCGAAATACTGATTTCGTTTCGGCCTCTTTGGAAGCCGGCGATTTATTATCAATAGATGTGAAAGGGAAAAGCTCTGTACAATTAACGCCTGCCTGCCATGAAACAGATGGTTTTTTTGTGTCAAAATTTGTACGGGCTTCAGGTTAAATGCCTTCATTCCCGTATCATTCAGGATTTAACCGGGGAGGGAGTGGAACCCTCAGAATCAGAAGATTTTTATCATTAATCCGACCTTATGAAACCAGTTTGTAGGACTAATTCGTGATGGACAGAATCCTTATTATTGATTTTGGATCACAATTTACCCAGTTAATCGCACGGCGTATCCGGGAGTTGGGTGTTTATTGTGAGGTGTTGCCTTTTAACAAGATGGAGGAGCATGAGCTGGTTCCCGAGGTAAGGGGCATCATTCTTTCGGGTGGCCCTGCAAGCGCGCATGAAGGAACCGCACCAAGCGTTCCAGAGATTGTTTTTTCCTGCACTCTTCCTGTTCTTGGTATCTGCTACGGTGCGCAGGCGATTTGTGTTCGGCTTGGTGGTGTGGTTGAAAGCCATCAGGAACGGGAATTTGGCCGAGCGAGTGTCCGGGTGGTTGATGATTGTCTTTTGTTTGACGGTCTTTGGTTCTGTGGTGAATCTCATGATGTCTGGATGAGCCATGGCGATAAAATTACAGCCCTTCCAGAAGGCTTCCGGTCCGTTGCAACATCGCAATCATCTCCATTTGCTGTTATTTGCGATGAGAAAAAACGCATTTATGGCATACAATTTCATCCGGAAGTCATCCATACACCAGACGGGAATGCTCTTCTTTCCAATTTTGTTTGCAAAGTTGCCAATTGTAGCCAAAGCTGGACTATGTCTTCCTTCCGTGAACGTTCCATTGCGTCTTTGCGTGCCGTAATCGGGACAGAAAAAGTGATCTGTGCCTTGTCCGGAGGGGTCGATTCTACTGTTGCGGCGGTCCTATTATATGAGGCGATTGGCGAGCAGCTTACTTGCATTTTTGTTGACCACGGTTTTATGAGGAAAGGCGAGGCGGATGAGGTTATTTCCTTGTTTTGCAGTCATTACGCTATTCCCTTTGTCCATGTGAATGCCGCGAAAACGTTTATGGAGGCGCTGAAGGGAGAGAGGAAGCCGGAACAGAAACGCAAAATCATTGGTCAATTATTCATTGACGTATTTGAGAAAGAGGCAAAAGCGCTAGGAAATGTGAAATTCCTGGCACAAGGGACGCTTTATTCAGATATTATCGAGAGTGTTTCTCACAGCAGTGGTGCGGTGATTACGATTAAATCGCATCACAATGTCGGGGGCTTGCCGGAGGAAATGAATCTGAAACTTGTGGAGCCGTTAAAGGATCTTTTTAAGGATGAGGTCCGTCTTCTTGGTCGTGAATTGGGCTTGCCGGAAGCTTTTGTCGGGCGGCATCCATTTCCGGGGCCGGGTCTGGCTATCAGGTGTCCTGGTCCTGTCACTCAAGAGAAAATAGAGATGCTGCGCAAAGCTGATTCAATATATCTGGAGGAGATTCGGAACGCCGGACTTTATGATTTGATCTGGCAGGCTTTTGCTGTGTTGCTGCCAGTCCGGACCGTTGGCGTCATGGGGGATCTGCGTACGTATGAATGTGTTTGTGCACTGCGGGCTGTTATATCTGCTGATGGGATGACAGCTGATTTTTACCGCTATGATATGGATTTTTTGAGCCTGACGGCAACACGTATCATAAATGAGGTTGAGGGGATTAACCGTGTGGTTTATGATGTGACATCAAAGCCGCCGGGAACCATTGAGTGGGAGTGATTGTATCGTCGTAAGTGTCTGAAAATAAACAATATTTTAGTTTCAAACTAATTTCAAACTGAAAATATTTTGTAATAAAATCAATTATTTAATTTTGCTTGTTTCAAAGATATTTCAAACTAAACGAATTATTAGATTACATGAGTATTTTAAATACATTATACCCACATTATTTCTTATTATAATCATTTTTCACTAAACTGTAAGCAGATCAAAAAGTTTAGATCTAAAATATTCATTAACTTTCTCTAATTCATTAAAAATGGGATATCCAAAATGCTTATCTAATTCATCTTTACTTAAACTAAACGGTTTTCCTATGGAACATTCACCGTAATAAAAAATTATTATACTACTTGCTGATAACACTTCAAAACCTTTTTTTACGCCATAAGATTTAAGTAAAACTTGAATACATAATAGATCTCTTAAAATTTGCCTTCTCTTTCCGGCATCATGTTTGCCGTTGCCTCGTTTTATTTCATATGCAGATATTTGTTTTTTTATTTTGTCATAAACAATTGTATCCACTTGTAAAAATCTATGTCCATTCTCGTCATAATTAGTTTCGCTAGAAATAATACTTGTTGGGTCTTGGATAGCAGAGTCCACCAAAAGATCAGCACCTTGAGACACGGAAAATTGTCGGTCTTCCCAAACTTCAAAATCTGGATTTGTTTTAAGTTGTTCTAATATTGCCTTTTCTAATATAAATCCATGTCTTTTATAAGCACTACCCATAAGACTTACTATTTTAGAAAAATGCTCGCCTGCTATGGGATCTTTCTTGAATTTCTTTTTTTTCAGTTTCTCAACTGTTTTTTCTATTATTGGTGACATTTTTTCTATGATCAAGGACATTTAAATTAATCCATCACATAAATTTCGTTGAATAAAATCTTTATGATTTGTTAATTTGTTTTTCTTCAAGTCTGATGTTTTGTCATAATCCTCATCTTTCTCAAGAATTTTCCGACAGGGTGGAACCCACATAAGTTTTAGATTTTGTTTTTCATTTAATTTCCATACAAACCAAGCATATCCAGTCGCCGTAGATGCCTTTTTGTCTAATCTTCCTTTTACCATGGGAACTCTTTCTGTGAATTGGGCAAAACATGCAGGTGGATTATTTTGAAAAATCCTCTCATATCGTCCAACGCTTTCTAAGAAAACAGTTCTAGCAAGTAGTGCGACACCAGTAGTAGCAACTCCAGTTGCTTTATTAAGAAATTCTTCTGCCAAACGAAACGGTGGATTTGTTATGACCCAGTCAAAAGATTTTTTCTCATAAGTGTCATCTAAAAAATTTTTTACATTTCCAAAACCATAATCGTGTATATCCGATGATTCAACTTTAGAAAAATATTCATCTAAAACCTTAGACATATATCCCCTATTACATGCTGGTTCAAGGCATGACATTTTTGAAATATTTTCATTTTTGATAACATATTCCAGTAATGCTCGTGTTGCCCAAGGTGGAGTAGGAAAGTCATCCAAACTATCTTTCCCTTCATGTCTTTGTGCCATTACTGCATGGGATATATTTTGCACCATAATTAAACCTAACTATCAAGTGTGTATTATGACTATAACTTAAGAAATAATTTTAGGGATCGATATCAAGAAACAAACACGCAGACTACACCGAGTGTGCGTATATGAGACTCTTTTTAAAGGAGTGATAATTGCAAACAATCCTATCAATGATTCATCATCGGATGTGCAATTGTAGTCAGCGGTGCGCTTGCGTCCAAAAAGTATTTTCCTATCTAGAATGCTTTTCAGCTCTTAGGTGGGGCACGTGTGAGGTAGGATAAACTGATTTTTCTGGGAAAAGATTGTTGTGCGGAATCAGAAACGTAAAATGAATGAGCTTTTCTCTTTTTTGCTTTCGTCTCGAATATGGTAAGAGTGCTGACTCTAAGAGAGGATTTTTGAAGGCAACTTTTAGCAGGGCGTTGATATGTTCGCAGTCTGTCTGCGGTATCCCATATCTATAGAAAAGAGAACATACAGAGACGGCAAGTGAAGGTGAAAGGTCAGAGATCTCTGTTGTCTCCTTAATGAAAAAGTTTGTATCTTTTCATAAGGGAGGGAATTCTATTTAACAGCCTTTGTAATTCTTACGAACACATTCACGGGCACGTTTCTGTGCGGCAGAGATGTCGGCAGGAGTCATCTGTTTCTCAAGATTATTTCGCAACTTAGCTCCCGGTTCATACTCAGTCGCAGCAATATTTTCCCACATATGGGCATAGATATAATTCTTTAGCACTCCATGACCTAAGGCATACATCAGCCCTAGATTGTACTGGGCAGTGGTATCGCCCTGTTCTGCCGCACGTCTGAACCATTTTACCGCCATCTTATAATCTTGTGGTACACCTTGTGCGTGTCTGTACATCAGCCCTAGATTGTACTGGGCATCAATATCACCCTGTTCAGCCGCACGTGTGTACCACATTACCGCAGCTTTATAGTCCTGCGTAACACCTTCTCCTTCGTGATACATTAAACCCAGATTGAACTGAGCTCCGGTATTTCCTTGTTTGGCTGCACGTGTGTACCACATCGCCGCAATCTTATTATTCTGTGGCACACCTTGCGCTTGTCTGTACATTTGCCCCAGATTGAATTGAGCTGCGCCATTTCCCTGTTTAGCAGCATGTGTGTACCATTTCACGGCACTCTCATAATCTTTCAGGACACCTTGTCCATTGTAGGACATGATACCTAGACTGAACTGGGCATCTGCATTTCCTTTTTCGGCAGCATGTATGTACCATTGCGTCGCCGTCTTATAATTTTTTTCCAGACCTTGTCCCTTTTGATACATTAAGCCCAGATTGTACTGAGCATCGGCATTTCCCTGTTCGGCAGCACGTATGTACCATTGCACCGCCATCTTATAGTCCTGTGGTACACCTTGTGCTTGTCGATACATTTGCCCCAGATTGAATTGGGCACCGGTATCTCCCTGTTTGGCAGCACGTGTGTACCACATCATTGCCATCTTATAGTCCTGTGATACACCTTGTGCTTGTCTGTACATTTGCCCAAGATTGAATTGAGCATCGCTATTTCCTTGTTCGGCAAGAATTTTCCATTCATACAGAGCTGTAGCCCAATCCCCTCTTTGGGCAGCTTCTACTCCCTTTTTGAAATCTGCACTCCAAACAATATCAGAAGTGAGGCAGATCAGGATGATTATAAATGTGATTGTCAGATTTTTCATGGAAATGAATTTATCACCTTTTCAGGATCCGGTCATAAAGAGCCGTTTTTATATTTATCTTAACGCCCTTATTTTTTGAAACTTAAAACCCTTACTTATTTACCATTTTTAAAACTCTGTTTTATTGATTTGAAAATACCTCTTTTTCAGTTCACCGTTTCCCTAATGATAATGAATTTATGAAAAACTACGCATCCTGTCCACACTGTTATTCTCAACAATGAGATTTTTAAATGATCTAAAGTAATGTAATTTGGTATGATCTGTTATGAATTATTTTGAAGAATATTACGAGCAACTCAAAACAGAAAAATGAAAGATTCTATGGATCGTTCCAAATTTACTTTTAACGATATTGATGAATTATTTTTTGTTGATATTCTTCCTTTTAACTGAGATAAGTTATTGTGTACTGTATAATAAATAATAATTTTAATAAAAAAATTGTAATTTTTCAGAAATGGAGACTTCTGCTTAACGCTCTTTGTAATTCTTACGAACACATTCACTGGCACGTTCTCGTGCCGCAGAGATTTCAGACGGGGTCATGTTTTTCTCCAGATCATCCCGCAATAAGTTCGCACCCAATACATCCTCATCAATTGCAGCAATGTTCAGCCACATATGAGCATAGATATAATTTTTTGGTACTCCATAACCGAAAGCATACATTAATCCGAGATTGAATTGTGCGTTGGAATTTCCTTGTTCGGCCGCACGTGTGAACCACATCACTGCACTCTTATCGTTCTGTGGGACAGCTTTTCCTTCGTGATACATCAACCCCAGATTATACTGAGCGTTGGCATTGCCCTGTTCAGCTGCAATGATTGTTATTCTTTGGAGCTTTGAGATGAAAAACGGCTCATCCCAGAGAGCAATAGATTTAGCTTCAGAGGGGCTTAGAAATTTCTTTACATCATTAACTGCAACCTTTTGGCTCCAATCAATGGCCTGAATTTTGGTTTTGATTTCCTGCGTCAGCCAGTCCAAATCAATTTTGAAGTTGACCTCATTGGCCCATGAACCTGATTGCATGAGCGCGGCTTGTAAATGAAGCAGGTTTGGAAAGATGCATTTTGAAACGTACCAAGAAAAATCATACCAGTCGCGGCTTTTAAAATGATCACGGCAGAGAATAGCGTGGATTTTCAGCGCGAAATTTGAAGCAAGATCCTGATGGCGCACCTGATGGTCCAGCGGAAAATCAAGGAAGCTCTGCGCTTCGCCGGAATGAGGCGGTGGGTTAACATCAATCTTCAATTTTATATTCAGCTTCGTTTTCTGTTTTTTTTCATTAGAGAACGTCAGATTAAGCTGATTGGCTATTGAACCGTCCTTGATGATTGCCCTAGGAGTCTTATTCTTTATCTTTTTGCGTGGAAGCGTTTCTGACTTAAGCCCAAATTCTTTAAACGTCTCTGATAGAGCGTACAGATATCCACTCCAGTCAAAATCCGGATCAGGCGTGCGCAGTATGAAATTAAGATCTTCGGAAAATCGCGGCAGGCCGTGCAGAATGCGCAGGCTTGCGCCGCCCTGAAACAGGGCGATATTAAAGAAATTTGCGCGCCAGAGAGCGTAGAGTGCGATCTTCTGCAAAATTTCCTTGAGGGCATTTTCTTTTTCGACATCGTTTTCAGGTTTATAGGTCTGAAGTTTTTTCTGAATGATATCAATCATGTATGTTCTCCTGCATGGTACTTTTTGCGTGGTTTTGGCATGGACTTTCGGTTAAAGACGGCCATTTCCAGCTGTGCAAGAAAGTCTCTTGCTACCATATGTTTGTAGACGCCTGATAGTGTCACGAAATCCTTTCGGCGAAGACCGGTCAAGTGTGTTTCATCGATTCGGAGGCCCTGTTCAATCCAAATGAGTCCTGACCAGTGTTCCTTGCGGTGTGCGACCATATCCAGAAGCGCGCGCAAGGGGCTGGCGACAAGAGCGGTGCGCTGATTGAACGTAACCCGCGCAACATTGGTCAGAAGCTGATAATCCTGCAAGGCGAGGGGATAGAATATGAAGTGGCCAAGCTGATCATGGTTGTATTTCAGGCTCTTGCGGCACGGTGTTACGCTTTCTGTTTCAAATACGGCTTCGGGGATCCAGCCATGAAATGACAGAGCGGTCTCAAATGAAATGTAGCTACCCGGCAAAAGCGCCTGGGCGATGACGAAGGGGTGAATGTGGTTGTTGGTTGTAGCGGGATTTAAGAGATAAAGGCCGCGCTTCAAGCGGAGTAGAGTGCCATCCTTCAGGGCACGATTGACAAGTCCATAGCGGCGGGTATCGCTGCCGCTGAGAATGTCCTCAAGCTGGTATTTCGTGAATATCCGATTGCTAAGGCCTGCAGCTGAAATCTGTTTTAAAAAGCTGTTCATAAAATATTCAATACTTGCAAATAATGAAAACTTCAAGAATTTATGGATTGTCTGCAGGACACACCATAAAACGCCCGATACTTGCAAATAATGAAAGTTTTAGGAATTTATGAAATTCCTGAGGATCGATCATAAAATGCTCAATACTTGCAAATAATGAAAGTTTCAGGAATTACATGAATGATTTGGTTTGCGAAAGTTTTGTGCGAAAATCGACCGTCAAAATTCAATGAAATAAGAGATTATAAAACGACACAGGCTATCAAATTCAGTTCAATTTAATCCGCTCGATTTTCGCA
>JAQRMX010000074.1 GCA_028599125.1 Alphaproteobacteria bacterium
TTCATATGTCTATTGAATTGATTGTTCCGATTGCAATGGAAGAGAAGCTTCGTTTCGCGATTCGAGAAGGTGGTCGGACGGTTGGTGCTGGTGTTGTCACACGTATTGTTGAGTGATAAAGGAGATTTTTGTTGAAAAAGCTCGGGTTAAGGGGTAAAGTTTGATGGACGGCCAAAATATTCGTATTCGTCTCAAAGCGTTTGATCACCGTATTCTTGATGTTTCCACTCGTGAGATTGTTAGCACGGCAAAGCGGACTGGAGCGAGTGTTTTTGGCCCGATTCCTCTTCCGACGCGCATTGAGCGTTATACGGTGAATCGTTCGCCTCATATTGATAAAAAGAGTCGCGAGCAATTTGAAATACGCACGCACAAGCGGTTGCTGGGCATCATCAGCCCAACACCGCAAACTGTTGACGCTTTGATGAAATTTGATCTTGCTGCCGGCGTTGACGTTGAGATCAAATTATAGAGAGGGGATGATGCGATCGGGTGTAGTAACGTTAAAGGTTGGAATGACCCGCATTTTCACTAATGAAGGGGAGCATATACCTGTAACTGTTCTTCGGTGTGATGGTTGTCATGTGATTAGTCATCTTACAGAAGAAAGGAATGGATATACGGCCCTTCAGCTTGGATCGGGCAAAGCTAAGGTGAATAAGATTTCACGTTCTTTGCGTGGCCATTTTGCAAAAGCGAAAGTTATTCCGAAGCTTAAGCTTTTTGAATTTCGTGTGACTCCTGACAATCTGATTGAGGTTGGTGCGGAGTTGACAGCAGATCACTTTGTTGAAGGACAATATGTTGATGCTGTGGGTGTGTCGATTGGTAAGGGTTTCGCCGGAGTGATGAAGCGTCATAATTTCAGGGGTTTGCGTGCGTCCCATGGTGTTTCAGTTTCGCATCGTTCTCATGGCTCAACCGGAGGGTGCCAGGATCCTGGAAAAGTTTTTAAGAACAAGAAGATGGCTGGTCACATGGGGAATTCGCGTGTGACTGTCCAGAATCTTCAGGTTGTTCGAACAGATGTGGAGCGCGGTTTGATTATGTTACGTGGTGGTGTTCCTGGTTCCAAAGGGGGATGGATTTATTTGCGTGACTCAGTTAAACACTCTCTTCCTGACTCTTTGCCGCGTCCTGGTGCGTTTCGTAGTGCTGCGGTTTTAGAGTCTGGTTTGGGCGACGAGCCGCATGAATCTGATCATAGTACGACTGAGGGTGCATGATGGAGCTTCAGGTTTTAACAATTGATGGTAAGGTGAGTGGTTCTGTTGGTTTGTCTCCAGAGGTTTTCGGATTGGAGCCGCGCGCTGATCTTTTGCATCGCATGGTTCGTTACCAATTGGCGAAGCGTCGTTCTGGAACACGAAAAGTCAAGAATCGTTCGGAGATTCGCTGTACGACGGCGAAGGCTTATAAACAGAAAGGAACCGGTCGTGCAAGACACGGGTCCAGGCGGGCTCCTCTTTTTCGTGGAGGTGGAAAGGCACATGGTCCCCTTGTTCGTGATCATTCGATTTCCCTGCAGAAGGCTGTTCGTTCTTTAGCTCTCAGGCATGCATTATCAAGCAAGTTTAAGAGTGGTGAGTTGGTCGTTATTGAGTCTGCTTTTTTTGAGAGTGCGAAAACGAAAGTGCTGATAGGTCATTTCAGAAAATTTGAATGTAATTCTGCTCTTGTGGTTGATGGTGCCGTTTTGCAGGAAGGGTTTGCGCGTGCGGTGCGCAATATCGCAACTATTGATTTTTTACCGGTTCAAGGAATTAATGTTTATGATATACTTCGTCGTGACCGGCTCTTTTTGACAAGGTCTGCGGTTGAAGCATTGGAGGCGCGTTTTAAATGAGTGTTAAATTGCGCCATTACGATGTTATTCTTTCTCCTGTTATTACGGAGAAATCGACTTCTGCGTCAGAATCTGGTCAGGTGATCTTCAATGTTGCCCGTTCAGCGACAAAGGCTCAGATCAAAGAGGCGATTGAAGCATTGTTTGAAGTGAAGGTTAAGTTTGTCAATACGCTTTTGTGTAAAGGGAAAGTGAAACGCTTTCGTGGTCGTTTTGGGCGACGGAGTGATTTCAAGAGAGCTGTTGTTACCTTGATTGATGGTTATTCAATTGATGTAACGACGGGTCTTTAAGGTGTTTTGCTTGATTGAGGGGACGAGCTAGAGATGGCGCTCAAGACTTATAAGCCAACGGCACCGGGACAGCGTCAGCTGGTTTTGGTTGATCGTTCTCACTTACATAAGGGCCCCCCGGTCAAATCCCTTACTGTGGGTCTTTGCAAGTCGGGAGGTCGCAATAATCATGGTCGTCTTACCTCACGCCATCGTGGGGGAGGGCATAAGCGGTCTTACCGTTTTGTGGATTTCAAGCGCGTAAAGTTTGATATATCTGGCGTTGTTGAGCGTTTTGAGTATGATCCTAACCGGTCTGCATTTATTGCTCTAATAAAATATGAAGATGGTGTTTCATCTTATATTCTTGCTCCGCAGCGTCTTGCAGTGGGTGACAAAGTTGTTTCGGGTGTTCATGTTGATGTTAAGTTTGGTAATGCGATGCCTCTTTCTTCTATTCCTGTTGGAACAGTTATTCACAATGTTGAATTGAAACAGGGGAAGGGGGGGCAGCTTGCGCGTGCAGCGGGCACGTATGCTCAGTTGATCGGCCGTGATGGTTCTTATGTTATTTTACGTTTAAATTCTGGAGAACAGCGTTTGGTTCGCAGTGAGTGTATGGCAACTGTTGGTGCGGTTTCCAATTCTGATAATTCCAATCAATCTCTCGGCAAGGCAGGCCGAAATCGTTGGAGGGGGTGGAGGCCGAGCGTTCGGGGCGTTGCGATGAATCCGGTTGATCATCCTCATGGTGGTGGAGAGGGTCGTAGTTCTGGTGGTCGTCACCCTGTGACGCCTTGGGGAAAGCCGACCAAAGGAAAGAAGACACGTCGTAACAAATCCACTGACAAATTTATTGTGCGCAGTCGTCATTTGCGCAAAAAAAGGTAGGGAGAGACAGCATTGTCACGTTCAAGTTGGAAAGGTCCGTTTGTTGACGGTTATCTTTTTAAAAAAGCAGAGACATCTCGTAAAAGTGGTCGGAATGAGGTAATAAAGATATGGAGTCGCCGTTCCACCATTCTTCCGCAATTTGTTGGTCTTACCTTCGGGGTTCACAATGGACGGAAGCACATACCTGTTTCTGTGAATGAAGAGATGGTTGGCTATAAGTTTGGTGAGTTTTCACCGACCCGTACCTTCCGTGGTCACCAGGCTGACAAAAAAGCCAGGAGAAGTTAATATGAGCAAGTCATCCCGCGGGCGTTCACTAGCTGATAGTGAGGCTCGTTCTGTCAACAAGATGTTGAAGGTGAGTCCACAGAAGCTGAATCTTGTTGCGACCTTGATTCGTGGTAAGGGTGTCAAGAAAGCTTTGGCAGATTTGAGTTTTTCTCGTAAGCGTATTGCTGTTGATGTGAAGAAGACTCTTGAGTCGGCGATTGCTAATGCTGAAAATAATCATGATCTTGATGTGGATAATTTAATTGTTGCTGAGGCGTTTGTAGGGAAGAGTGTTGTTTTGAAGCGTGGTACACCGCGTGGTCGTGGTCGTTATTCACGTATTTTGAAGCCTTTTTCGCAGATAACAATTATTGTACGTCAAACGGGGGAGTATGCCTGATGGGTCAGAAGGTAAATCCGATCGGCTTGCGTTTGGGCATTAACAGAACATGGGATTCTCGTTGGTTCGCGGACCGTGATTATGGTGTTTTATTGCGTGAAGACTTTATGATTCGGAAATATCTTAACAGTCGTCTCAAGCAAGCGGGAGTTTCGAAGATTGTGATTGAGCGTCCTCACCGCAAATGCCGTGTTTCCATTCATACAGCCCGTCCTGGTGTTGTGATAGGGAAGAAGGGGTCTGATATTGAGAAATTAGGAAAGTCTCTTTCCAAGATCACTAACTCTGATGTGAATATTAATATTCTTGAGGTTCGGAAACCTGAGATTGATGCCAAGCTTATGGCTGAGAATATTGCACAACAACTTGAACGTCGTGTTGCATTTCGTCGTGCCATGAAGCGTACAGTACGTTCTGCGATGCGTTTGGGTGTAGGGGGTGTTCGTATTAATGCGAGCGGTCGTCTTGGTGGTGCAGAAATTGCACGTACTGAATGGTATCGTGAGGGGCGCGTCCCTCTTCATACGCTGCGCGCTGATATTGATTATGGTGAAGCTTGTGCGATGACGGCGTATGGAACGTGTGGTATTAAGGTTTGGGTTTTCAAGGGAGAGATTCTTGAACATGATCCGATGGCTCATGATAAACGTCTTAGGGGGGCTTCGGAGTCTTCAGAAGGGTCCGTTCGTGGCGGTCGTCGTCGTGAGGGTGAGTCAGCTTCTGTTTGAAGCCTGACGTGAATTAGAGAGAAGGGTCATGCTTCAGCCAAAGCGTACAAAGTTTCGCAAGCAATTCAAGGGCCGTATTCATGGTGTCGCTAAGGGTGGCACGTCTTTGAATTTTGGTTCTTTCGGATTGAAGGCGATGGAGCCTGAGCGTGTGACGGCGCGCCAAATTGAAGCGGCGAGACGGGCAATTACTCGTCACATGAGGAGGGCGGGTCGTGTCTGGATTCTGATTTTTCCAGACGTTCCTGTTTCGAAGAAGCCTACTGAAGTGCGTATGGGCAAGGGGAAGGGCTCTCCTGAGTTCTGGGTATCGAAGGTTAAGCCTGGTCGTATTATGTTTGAGATTGACGGTGTTTCTCCTGATGTGGCTCGTGAGGCTTTGGCGCTTGGCGCGTCGAAATTGCCGATGAAATCGCGGTTTGTTTTTCGTCCTGGTGAACAGAGCTGATTATTTTGAGGTTTCGAGAATGAAGTTGCATGAGATGAGAGCGATGACATCGGATCAACTTATAGATGAGTTGATAAAGTTGAAGAAAGAGAGTTTTAATCTCCGGTTTCAGAGAGCTTCGGGTCAATTAGAGAATACGTCTCTTGTACGTTGTGCACGTCGTGATCTTGCGCGTGTTCGTACGATTTTGTGTCAGAAATCGAGCAATGTGAAGAAATAGGGAAAATAAATGCCGCGGAAAATTCTTCAGGGTCTGGTTGTTTCTGATAAGAATGACAAGACTGTTGTTGTCCGGGTTGAGCGTCGTTTCACTCATCCTGTTCTGAAAAAGACGGTGCGCCGTTCCAAGAAATACCATGCTCATGATTCTGAGAATCGATATCGGGAGGGGGATGTTATTTTTATTCAGGAATCTCAAAGGATTTCAAAGAATAAGGCATGGATTGTATTGAATAATGCCTGATGGTACGGAATGTTTTTTGCCTTTCTGGGAAAAGCAGATCCCGGAGGGAAGAGATAAGGTTGATTGATTGTGATCCAGGTACAGACAAAACTTGATGTTGCAGATAATTCAGGAGCCAAGAGTGTGCAATGCATCAAGGTTTTGGGAGGATCAAAGCGTAGATATGCTTCTGTTGGAGATATTATTGTTGTGAGCGTTAAGGAAGCTATCCCACGAGGCCGTGTCAGGAAGGGTGATGTAATGAAGGCTGTTATTGTGCGTACAGCGCAAAGCACGCAGCGCTTTGATGGTAGTGTGATCCGTTTTGATCGCAATGCGGCTGTTCTAGTGAATAATCAGCTTGAACTCATTGGTACGCGTGTTTTTGGTCCTGTTATGCGTGAATTGCGTATGAAGAGTCACATGAAGATTGTTTCACTGGCGCCGGAGGTATTGTGATGGCGCAAAGGATCAAGAAAAATGATCGTGTGATTGTTCTTGCGGGGAAAGACAAAGGAAGGAAAGGTCTCGTTCTTTCTGTTTTACCATCAAAATCAAAAGCTCTTGTTCAGGGGATAGCGCTTGTGAAGCGTCATCAGCGTCAGACGGCACGGCAAGAAGGTGGTATTATTTCGAAAGAATCACCTGTTCATTTGTCTAATTTGTCTCTTTTGGATCCAAAGTCTGGTCAGGCGACCCGTGTTGGTTTCAGATTTCTTGAGAATGGTCGTAAAGTGAGATTTTCTAAGCGTTCCGGAGAAGTTATTGATGGCTGAGGAAGTTTATACACCGTATCTTCAACGTTATGCTGGGGAAGTTGTTGCTCCTTCTCTTATAGAGTTTTTTGGGTATACCAATCGCTTTCAGGTTCCCAAATTGGAAAAAGTTGTTTTGAATATGGGGATTGGTGAAGCCGTTGCTAATTCCCGTAAGGTAGAGTCAGCCGCGCGTGATTTATCTTTGATTTCCGGTCAAAAGCCGGTGATTACGCGGGCGAAGGTTTCGATCGCGTCTTTTAAATTGCGTGAAGGTATGCCTATTGGTGTAAAGGTGACTTTGCGTCGTGCGCGTATGTATGAATTTGTTGATCGTCTTGTAAACATTGCCCTGCCTCGCATGAGGGATTTTCGTATGCTTAATGCGAAGAGTTTTGACGGTCGTGGGAATTATGCTCTTGGTATAAAAGAGCACATTATTTTCCCTGAGGTTGATTACGACAAGGTTGACGAGATCTGGGGTATGGATGTGGTCATTTGTACGACGGCAAAGACGGACGGGGAAGCACGTGCTTTTCTGAAAGCCCTGAATTTTCCGTTTCGGTCTTGAACGTTGTTTTATGGAGGCTATTGAAGTGGCGAAGAAAAGTTGTGTGGAGAGAGACAAGAAGCGTCGTACTTTGATGAAGTGTTATGCTTCGCGTCGCTCCAGATTGAGGGATATTGTCCGAAACAAATCTCTTTCGATGGAAGAGCGGTTCGCTGCTCAACTGAAATTATCGGCTTTGCCGCGTAATTCTTCTCCATCACGCATTCGTAATCGGTGTGAGATCAGCGGTCGTTCCCGCGGTTATTACCGAAAGATGGGGATGTCGCGTATTGCCTTGCGTTCATTCGCATCACAGGGTCTGATTCCCGGTATGGTCAAGTCAAGCTGGTAGGGAAATATTGTAATGACACTTACTGATCCGTTGGGCGATATGCTTACCCGCATTCGCAATGCTCAGATGCGCAAGAGGAACAAGGTGAGTACACCAGCTTCTTTTTTACGTGAGCGCGTTCTTCATGTTTTGAAAGCGGAGGGTTATATTCGTGATTTCGTTCGTGTGGATGTTGGTCCGGGAATAAGCAAGTTCGAAATTGCCCTTAAATATTTTGACGGCGCTGCTGTCATACGTCATGTTAAGCGTGTTTCTAAGCCTGGTCAGCGTGTTTATTCGTCTGTAAAATCTCTTCCTTGTGTTGCTAATGGTCTGGGTGTCTGCATTCTATCAACTTCACGTGGAGTTATGCCTGATCATGAAGCCCGAGGGAAAAATGTAGGGGGTGAGATTCTTTGCCAAATTTTTTGATGATTTGGTGTTGTGTTTCGTAAGAACGGAAGTGAGAAAATGTCTCGTATTGGCAAGAAGCCGGTTCTGATTCCGGAGGGTGTTGAGGCCCTGATTAGTGGTCAGAAAGTCAGGATGAAAGGCCCCAGGGGTGAATTATCTGTTCTTATCTCCCCGGAGGTTTCTGTTTGTCTGGAGGGTGGATGTATTTTTTTTAATATCCGTATTCCTTCGCAGCGTGCCAGGAGTATGTGGGGTTTAGCCCGTACTCTGGTATTTAACATTGTCTGTGGTGTGACTAAGGGATTCAGTAAGATTCTTGATATTCAGGGTGTTGGTTATCGTGCTCAGGTTCAGGGTCATAATTTGCAGCTGAATATGGGCTACAGCCATGAGGTATTGTACGTCATTCCAAAAGATGTTCAAATTGTTTGTACAAAGCCTACGGAGATTATCATCAGCGGTATAGATGTCCAGCGGGTTGGTCAGGTTGCTGCGGAGATTCGTAGTATCCGTCCTCCTGAACCTTATAAGGGCAAGGGGATTCGTTGTCGTGGTGAGCATGTTTTCCGTAAGGAAGGTAAAAAGAAGTGAGGGGGGCTGTGTAATGATTGTTTGCCGGGATAATTTTCACAGGCGCCGCAATCGTGTTCGTCGTCGTCTTTTGTTTGTTTCTTCTGGACGTCCTCGTTTATCTGTGCATCGGAGCGTGAAGCACATTTATGCTCAACTGATTGACGACAAAAAGGGTGTTACGCTCGCGTCGGCTTCAACGATTGAGAAAGTTATGCGGGACAAATCGAAGAGTGGTTCGAACAAGGAAGCTGCGAAGCAAGTTGGTATTTTGATTGGGGAGCGTGCTCGCAAAATTGGTGTTGAGGACGTTGTTTTTGATCGTGGGGGACATGTTTACCATGGTTGTGTGAAAGCTCTGGCTGATGCAGCGCGAGAAGAAGGCTTACTCTTTTAGTCTTGTATTTAGTCTTGTATGATGTTGAAGCTTTTGTGTTTGTTTATTCTTTTGTTTTTATGGATGGGTGGGAATAAAGATCATGGGTTCCAATCGTGAAAAGGACGGTCAAGACAGCGAATTTGTTGACAAGCTGGTGCATATAAATCGTGTTGCCAAGGTGGTAAAAGGTGGACGTCGTTTTGGGTTTGCTGCGCTTGTTGTTGTTGGAGATCAGAAGGGATGTGTCGGGTTTGGTCACGGCAAAGCCCGTGAAGTTCCTGAAGCGGTACGAAAGGCGACAGATGCAGCCAAGCGTGGTATGATTCGCGTTCCTTTGTGTGAGGGGCGGACTCTTCATCATGATATTACCGGTCGTCACGGGGCGGGGCGGGTTGTTTTGCGTTCTGCGCCATCAGGAACTGGCATTATTGCAGGGGGAGCGATGCGTGCTGTTTTCGAGACTCTCGGGATACAGGATGTTGTTGCGAAGTCGATTGGTTCCTCTAGTCCTTATAATATGGTACGTGCTACATTTGATGCATTGGTGCGGGAAGAGAGCCCGAGGAGGGTTGCAGCGCGTCGGGGTCTTAAATTGTCCGAATGTCTTGCACGTCGTCGTTCAGTTCGTCGTACATCGTGAGCGGTTTTTTTGTTATTGACAGAATATGGGATTACCGAGGAGTTTGAGACCATGCGGGAAAAAAGCCATGGTAAAAGAAGCATCGATGGTCAGGTTACGATTGAGCAGATCGGTAGTCCTCTTCGTCGTCCCGGACGTCAGCGTGCGACTCTGATCGGATTAGGTTTGAATAAGCTCCACCGTCGTTCTACGCTTCAGGATACGCCGGAAATTCGTGGAATGATAAGGAAGGTACGGCATCTTATTCTTGTCATTGAGTGAAGTCTGTGGTGCTTGAGATAACTGGGAGTGAGTCAAATGAAGCTCAATGAGCTGCGGGACAATGTTGGTGCGGTTAAGCAACGTAAACGTGTGGGACGGGGAATTGGCTCCGGTCTAGGAAAGACATGTGGTCGGGGTCATAAGGGTCAGAAGTCGCGTTCCGGTGTTTCTATAAAGGGTTTTGAAGGTGGGCAGATGCCTATTTACAGGCGGTTGCCGAAGCGTGGGTTTCGCAACCCTTGTCGTCGTCGTTATTCGGAAGTGAACATTGGAAGTTTGCAGCAGGCTTTGGATGCTCATCGTTTGGATTCCGGTGTAGAGATTGACTCTCATGCGTTAGCTGCGGCCGGCCTTATACGCAAGAATCGTTCTGGCGATTCTATTCGCCTTCTTGCGAAAGGTGAGTTGAAAGCGAAGGTCATGCTTGTTGTCTGTCATGCCAGTAAGGCAGCAGTTGGTGCTGTTTCCGCAATGGGTGGTTCTATCAGGATTCTTGATCGAAAGAAATTTGTCGGGGATGTAATTCCAGTTAATGATAAGGTTTAGGCTATTGTTGCTGTTTATTTCAGGCGAGGGCCGATTCCCCGTGTTTTCTTTAATACGATGGCATGGATTCAATTCGTGCTCGGTCTTTTGTTCCCTCGTTTTGATTGGTAGGAATTGACGATGGTATCGGCTGCGGAACAACTTGTTGCGAATCTGAATTTTTCGTCTTTTGCGAATGCAGGGGAGCTGAAGAGACGCATATGGTTTACGTTAGGTGCCTTACTTGTTTACCGTCTCGGAACTTATATTCCGCTTCCGGGTGTTAATCCTGCAGCGATCGCGGATATTTTCAGACAGCAGTCCGGGGGTATCCTTAGCATGTTTAATATGTTTTCCGGGGGTGCTGTTGGCCGCATGGCTATTTTTGCTTTAAATATCATGCCTTACATCTCAGCTTCTATCATGATTCAGCTTATGACAAGCATGTTACCTCATCTTGAACAACTCAAGAAGGAAGGGGAAAGAGGGCGCCAGCAGTTAAATCAATATACGCGTTATGGGACCGTTTTGTTGGCTTTCTTGCAAGCTTATGCTATTGCTGTCGGCTTGGAGAAGGCAACGGAAACGGTTTTGGATCCTGGTTTCTTTTTTCGTTTCACGACGGTAATTACTCTGACAGGCGGGACTGTCTTTTTGATGTGGCTTGGTGAACAAATTACTGCGCGCGGGCTTGGGAATGGTATCTCGCTTATTATTTTTTCAGGTATTGTGGCAGGCTTTCCTTCTGCGGTTGTGAGTACTCTGGAACTTGGCCGTCAAGGTGTTTTATCTACCCCTTTGATTCTTTTTATCGGTATGCTTTCTGTTCTTGTTATTGTTTTTATTGTTTTTATGGAGCGTGCGCAGCGACGTTTGATCATTCAGTATCCCAAGCATCAATCGGGTGGCAGGATGTTCCAGGGTGAGTCGTCCCATCTTCCTCTAAAGCTTAATACATCTGGTGTGATTCCACCGATTTTTGCCTCTTCTCTTTTATTGTTGCCTGTGACGATTGCTGGTTTTTCATCAAATGGTGGTTCCGGATGGTTGCTTACTATCACAACATATCTTGGTCACGGTCAGCCTTTGTATTTATCATTTTACTTATTCGGGATTGTGTTTTTTGCCTTTTTTTATACTGCGATTGTTTTTAATCCCGTTGAGACGGCTGAAAATTTAAAGAAATCTGGTGGATTTATACCGGGTATTCGTCCGGGAGAGCGTACAGCACAGTATATTGACTATGTTTTGACACGCATTACTGTTATTGGTGCGATTTATCTTTCTCTTGTTTGTTTGCTTCCGGAGGTTTTGCTCTCTTATTCTTCAGTTCCTTTTTATCTGGGTGGAACATCTCTTTTGATTGTTGTTAGCGTAACTATGGATACGGTTGCCCAGGCGCAAGGTCATTTACTTGCTCATCAATATGAGGGTTTGGTAAAAAAATCAAAGCTGAGAGGGCGTCGCAGGTAGATGAGATTGATCCTTCTTGGTCCCCCCGGGGCTGGCAAAGGTACGCAGGCAGAAAGGTTGCAGGCCAAATATTCTGTTCCTCAATTTTCTACTGGGGATTTGTTACGTTCTGTGATAGCGGAAGGCGGGGAGATTGGAGAAATGATTTCAGAAGCTGTGCGCAGTGGTACACTTGTTTCTGACGAAACAGTTCTGGAGGTGATTGCGGAGAAGCTGGATCATTCCAGCTCGGTGAACGGGTTTATTCTGGATGGATTTCCTCGTAATGTTGCGCAAGCTGAAGCTCTTGATGCCATTCTAGCGGTCAAGGGAATGGCGCTTGATTCGGTTATTGAAATCAGGATTCCGGATTCCTTTCTTGTAGAGCGGATCATTGGTCGTTATTCATGCTCTAATTGTATGGAGGGTTACCATGATACGTTTAAGCATCCCAAAGTGCCTTCTGTATGTGATAAATGTGAAGGAAGATCGTTCATTCGTCGTCCTGATGACAATGTTAGCTTGGTAAAAATGAGGTTGAACGTCTATCATGAACAGACTGCTCCCCTGATGTCTTATTATGATAAGAAAGGGCTTCTGCGCTCTGTTGATGGAAAAAATTCTATTGATGGAGTTATAAGGGAGATTAGTGTCTTGTTAGACTGAATTTAAATTTTTCTTTATAGTTGTTTTTGCAGCGATTGAGTAAATGTTTGGAAGAAAGGTTTTTATAGGGACGTTTTTGGTTTTGTCTGTTTTTGGCAATGTGTGCATTGGGGAATTGCTTTCTTTCCTTCAGGGGATTTTCCGGGTGTTGCTTTTTGATTCTGATTGTGCGGTTTAGAAAATAGTGATCGCAATTTATGAGGAGGGTAAGACGTTTTGGCTCGTATAGCTGGTGTGAACATTCCGACGGGCAAGCGTGTTTTGATTGCTTTGTGTTCTATTTACGGCATTGGTCCTAGGTACGCGAAGGCTATATGTGACAAGGTCGGCATTGCAGACTCTTGCCGAGTTAGTCAGCTTTCTGACTCTGAGGTTTTTCAGATTCGGGAAGTTATTGATGGGGGGTATGTGGTAGAAGGTGATTTGCGCCGTGAAATTTCTATAAACGTTAAGCGTTTAATGGATCTAGGTAATTATCGTGGTTTGCGCCATCGTCGTGGCTTACCTGTGCGGGGTCAGCGTACCCATACAAATGCTCGTACGCGTAAGGGACCTGCTAAGGCTATTGCAGGAAAGAAGAAGTAGTTTTGTAATTGTGAGGAGGAGAGGGGGATGTTTTTTCCTGCTCTGGCTGACGCAAGATTTGAGGACAGGTAGATATGGTTCGGGAAAATGTGCGCGTTCGTCGCCGTGAGCGTAAAAATATTACGTCCGGCTTGGCGCGTGTAAGTGCTTCGTTTAATAACACAATGATTACGATTACCGATTCTCAGGGTAATGCGATTTCCTGGTCATCGGCGGGTAGCATGGGGTTCAAGGGTTCGCGCAAGTCTACCCCCTATGCAGCGCAGATGGCTGCGGAAGATGCTGGAAAGAAGGCATCTGAGCATGGTTTGACTACCCTTGAGATTGAAGTTTCCGGTCCTGGTTCCGGTCGTGAGTCGGCCTTGCGTGCTTTGCAAGTCGTTGGTTTCACGATTACCTCAATACGTGATGTTACGCCGATTCCGCATAATGGGTGTCGGCCGTGTAAGCGCCGCCGTGTCTAATCTCAGTTGGGGGAGGAGGCCGGAAAACTTTTATTCTCCGGCACAGGGCTTTGATATCTCTGGATTAAAGAGCATTCTGATACAGGTTAAGTCGAAAGGGTGATTAGGTGATTGATAGCAATTGGCAGGAACTGATCAAACCGAACAAGCTAGAGGTAGTGCCGGGTTATGACCCGCTGCGTCTTGCAACAGTGATCGCAGAACCTTTAGAGCGTGGTTTTGGTCAGACACTTGGAAATGCGCTTCGTCGGATACTTCTTTCTTCTTTGCAGGGCGCAGCGATGACCTCTGTGAAAATTGATGGTGTTTTGCACGAATTTTCTTCGATTTCTGGTGTTCGAGAGGATGTAATAGATATCATTCTTAACATAAAAGAAATTTCCATTCATATGGAGAGCGATGGAGCTAAGCGGATTGTCTTGAGTAAGTCTGGTCCTGGTCCTGTTACGGCGGGCGATATTGAGTCAGTGTCTGACGTGAAGATTCTTAATCCTGATCTTGTTCTGTGTACGCTTGACCGTGAAACTGAAATTAGAATGGAATTTACCGTTAACAGGGGGAAGGGCTACGTGCCTGCTGATCATAATCGTGCTGAAGATGTACCGATTGGTTTGATCCCAATTGATAGTTTGTATAGTCCTGTTCGTCGGGTTTCTTATAAGGTGGAGCATACCCGAGAGGGACAAATTCTTGATTATGACAAATTAACCATGCAAATTGAGACGAATGGTACCCTGAAGCCTCAGGATGCAGTGGCGTATGCGGCGCGGATCCTCCAGGATCAGCTTCAGATTTTTGTTAATTTCGAGGAGCCAAAGGTTGAAGTTGAGGAACAGAGTGTTGTTCCCAGTCTTTCGTTTAATCCGGTATTTCTGAAAAAGGTTGAGGAGCTTGAATTCTCTGTTCGTTCGGCCAACTGCCTGAAGAATGACAACATTGTCTACATTGGTGACCTTGTTCAAAAAAGTGAAACGGATATGTTGCGTACTCCGAATTTTGGTCGTAAATCATTGAACGAGATCAAGGAGCTTCTTGCCGGCATGGGTTTGCATCTCGGTATGGAGGTCAAGGATTGGCCACCGGAAAATATTGATGGTTTGGCAAAGCGTTTCGAAGAGCATTACTAGTTAGAAATTATCTTGATAGGGGATTCCCTTTTCAGGAATGTTTTTATTTCAATGGAGAGTTGACAGATGCGTCACCGTAAAGCAGGCAGGAGGCTCAATCGTACATGGAGCCATCGTGCTGCCATGTTTCGTAATATGGCTTCTGCGCTCATCAAGCATGAGCAAATTGTAACGACATTGCCGAAGGCTAAGGATTTGCGTTCCTTTGTGGAAAAATTGGTTACCTTGGCTGATCGCGGAGATCTTCATGCAAGGCGCTCTGCTTATGCACGATTGTCGGAGAAATCTGCTGTAGCAAAATTATTTGATGTCCTCGGTCCGCGTTACAAAGAACGCCCTGGTGGTTATACACGGGTTCTTAAAGCCGGTTACCGTTATGGTGATAACGCTCCTATGGCCGTCATTGAATTTGTTGACCGTGATGTTGACGCAAAGGGAAAAGATTCTGGTCCTATCCTCGTTGAAAATGAGGGTGCGGAAGAAGAGAAATAGGTCTGGTGGCAACAACCTGTTAGTGCTACCTTTCTGTAGTCTGAAGTATATGTATTTTTTTCTGGCAACTTCCTTTTTGTATTTTGTGTTAATTTTTCGGGAGTAGCTCCATTTCGTTGATAAAGAGTGGGAGTTCTAATGCCCTTTTTTTTTAAGGCTATTTGGATTTTTTCTCTCATTTTGGGTAGTTTTTTCTGTTTGTCTTCAGAGCTGCTTTCAAAAGAGCCGGTTCGTCTTTTGCCTCAGAGCAGGGGTGAGGTTGTTCTTTCTTTTTCGCCGGTTGTAGATAAAACGACTTCGGCAGTAGCGAATGTTTATGCAACCCGCATGGCTCCTGTTCGTCTTTATGGTGGTTTTGGTAATAATCCCTTTTTTCGTTATTTTTTCGATAGGCAAGGCTTTGGAATTCCTATTGAACGGGTGCAAGCATCTTTGGGATCTGGCGTTTTCGTTACTTCCGACGGCACATTTGTAACGAATGGTCATGTCATTGCAGATGCGGTAGAAATAAAGATAGCTCTTGCTGACAGGCGTGAATTTGATGCAAAAGTGATTGCAAGAGATGAACGCACTGATCTTGCTGTGTTACATGTCAGTCAGCCCGGTGTCTCCTTTCCTTTTCTTCGCTGGGGTGATTCTGATAATTTACGGGTTGGTGATATTGTTCTTGCGATTGGTAATCCGTTTGGCGTTGGTCAAACGGTTACAAGTGGCATTGTATCTGCTTTAGCGCGTAGTGGCGTTGGCGTAACAGATTATCAATCCTTTATCCAGACGGATGCGTCAATTAATCCAGGAAATTCCGGCGGTCCCCTGGTTAATCTGAAAGGAGAGCTGGTTGGTATCAATACGACCATAGTTTCACGTTCTGGTGGCTCTCAGGGTCTTGGTTTTGCTATCCCCTCCAACATGGTTCGCCTTGTCGTTGAATCCGTTGCGCATGATGGTATTGTGCGTCGTCCCTGGTTAGGAGCCCGTCTTCAAACAGTTACGAATGATATTGCCAAAGCTTTGAATCTGGACAAACCTTTCGGTGTGTTGGTGCTTAGCGTTCTGAAAGATAGTCCAGCGGCGCGTTCTGGTTTAAAGGAGGGTGATCTTATTATTGAAATTGATCATCATCAGGTTTTGGATGTTGATAATTTTGGTTATCATTTTTCTACACGAGGCGTTGAGGGAGTAACGAAATTACAAATTATGCGAGGTGGTCATAAGACTGTTCTCTCTCTTTCCCTGGAGTCTGCTCCGGAGATCCCCCCTCGTGATGAGACTTTTCTTCAGGGATCACATCCATTAGCGGGTGCCAAGGTTGTCAATTTATCTCCTGCCGTTGCTGAGGAGTTACGTTTAGAGATGAATGAGCAGGGTGTTATTGTTATGGAGGTTGTCTCCGGTAGCCTTGCTTTATCTATTGGTCTAGCGCGCGGAGATATTATTCTTCAAGTAAATGGTAAGAAAGTCCCGGATGTGAAGATGCTTGTGAGCTTACTGTCAAAGCGGTCTCATCGTTGGAGTTTGATCATTAATCGTGCCGGTCAAAAGTTAACTTTGGTTTTGAGTGGTTAAAGAAGTTTTTAGCATAGCGTGATCCATTTACGCAAAACAGGTGCCTTTTTGTCTGTCTGTAGCTGATTATTCGGCTATAACAGGGAAAGGTCATAAGAGACAGGCCTCTGGATTGCGCTTTCTCTTCTCTCTCCGTTGTTAATCCATATTCATATGTCGCTCTGACCGGAAAGAGGCATAACATAAGTCCCTGACTTAGTTCAAAATGGCTGGGCATTACTTTTTCGTTGAGAAAGAGGGACTTTGCATCATTCGTCTGTTTTTTATGTTAATGCTTCTTTTACGCAAGAGAAGGACTTTGCGTCTGTGAGGCTGATTATTCGGCTATAACAGGGAAAGGTCATAAGAGACAGGCAGCTGAATTGCGCTTTCTCTTCTCTCTTTCCGTTATTAATCCATTTTTCCCTTTATCATCCATACAGGTTGCTCTAACCGGAAAGAGGCATAATAAGCTTAAGCTTCTGACCCCCTAGTCAAAACGACCGCTAGCATGAGCCAGCATCAAGTATACCTTTCCTGTATCTGATGTCAGATAAGTCTGCGTGAGCATGTTTTCATGATCATTTAGGGAAATGCTCTCAAGCAATTTCTCGAAATCATTCACGTAACGATCAACGGTATTCTGGAATTCCGGATCAGCCTGATATTTCTTCTTGATACTCTCA
>JAQRMX010000075.1 GCA_028599125.1 Alphaproteobacteria bacterium
GTCTCTTTTTACTTTATTTTTATCTGTTATCGCGCATTTTGATACAGGAATCAATTTCAGCCTAAAGTCAATTTCATAAATCACCATTTTTAGAAATATGCGCTATAGAGAGGGCATGTATGCCTTCCGGGCTTTTTAAGGGTCCCCTTAATTTTGTTAGCCCTGCATGGTGTCCGATTGTCGCAAGATGTATGATTTTTTGCCTTCCTTTTTTCCGTTGATATTTATGTAACGTTCCTCATTTGAAGCCTCGCTCTGTTTTTTTTGTAACAGGGTCGTGATATGAAGAGTTCAGGAATCATTGCGTGGCTTCAGATTCAGAGTATCTTCGGATAAATCAGACAATTTTTTGGACGTCAATCCTTTTCTAAAGATCAATCATCAGCTTGACAGTATGATGAAATTTTAAGAGTTCCAGCAATATAGCATTCCCGTCACTCTTGAAGACGCGGGTTCCGCACTATGGTTTTGTTTTATTTGGAAAGTGAGGGAAATGAAAGATTTCTGATCTTTTCTCCAGGAGGAGAAAGGAAAGCAAGGGGTCGTCTATTATTTTCTATTTTTGCTCCCTGTTTCACGAAAATCAGGTTTTCCCTTTTCCCTTTTTTCAATAAAATATTCTTTGTGGTAGTGAAAAGATAGGCTTGTTCTTTTTTAGTTAAAACATAAGGGGCAACAGTATTTTAGAGCCGGAGTTTCTTATTTTGTGAGCTATTTTTTCTATCGCCGATTATACGAAATTTATTTTCGTGATTTGGTGATTATCACCGACGTTATAATTTTTCGCTTTTATATTTAAAACATGCTACAAGGATGAACGTTTTTTGTTTTACTCAATGTTTTGTTTTCAAAAAATGTATTGTATTGTATCTGTCTGTTTGAGTTGAAAAATGTCAAGATTCTTTTCGCGTTTGATTTTTATTACAATCTTCCTTTTGTCCACCTCTATTCCCGCTATGAGTATAGAGGTGAAAAGACGGGGTTCTATTTCTCAGACTCTTGATGTGGCGGGCACCATTCTTGTAATCGCTAGAAGAGGGAGCATCGTTGTTAGCGGTGCTTCAAACGCTGTTGAAGGGACTGCAGCAGATTTGTCCTTAACCAACCGTGGTACTCTGCTCTCCAATTCCGGCATCGTTGTTAATTTTACGGCTGCTGCAATTAATTCTACCATTAATAACGCTGGAAGTATGTCTACTGGTGGTCCAGAAGTGATTTTATCCGATGCTTCTGGCGTCACTTTCAAGAATTTTGACAACGGCAAGATTTCTTCTTCCGCTGGAACGGGATTTTTGACGTCAGGGGCGAAAGTGAAAATTGAAAATTCTGGGAAAATAAGTGGGGCATTATATGCCATTCAAAGTAATGGAGACGCTCTCACTTTCAAGAATTATGGGAAGGGCGAGATCTCTTCTTCCGCTGGAACAGGACTTTTTACATCAGGGGCGAAAGCGAAAATCTCCAACGTTGGAACGATAAGCGGCCATGAATATGGCTTCAGAAGCGCAGGATCTGAAGCCGGCTTAGCTAATTATGAGTTCGGCGAGGTTTTGTCCCCCCATGGAACGGGATTTTATACGTCAGGTGCGAAAGCGACAATCTCCAACATCGGGAAAATAAGCGGGGAATTATATGCTGTTCAAAGTACTGAAGCCGGTCTCAATTTCTATAATTATAAAAAGGGCAAGATTTCTTCTTCCGCTGGAACGGGATTTTTGACGTCAGGTGCGACAGCGAAAATTGACAACATCGGAAAAATAAGCGGCCATCAATATGGCTTCAGAAGCACAGCAGAGGATCTGATTTTCAAGTCTTTTGAAGGCAGCGATGTTTCTTCTGTCGATGGAACGGGCTTTTATACGTCAGGGGTGACAGCGACAATCACCAATTTCGGAAAAATAAGCGGGAAATTATATGCTGTTCAAAGTACTGGAGCTGATTTCACTTTCAGGAATCAGGCCGGGGGGTTGGTTTCTTCTGTCGATGGAACGGGATTTTTGACGTCAGGGGCAGACGCGAAAATCTCCAACCACGGAAAAATAAGTGGGAAATTATATGCTGTTCAAAGTACTGGAGCTGATTTCACTTTCAAGAATCAGGCCGGAGGGTTGGTTTCGTCCCCCGATAGAACTGGATTTCTCACGTCAGGGTCTACAGCGACAGTCGACAATGATGGAACAATAAGCGGGCATAAATATGGTTTCGCAAGCACGGGAAACGATCTCACTTTTGAGAATCAGGCCAAAGGAGAGGTTTCATCTTCCAATGGGACGGGATTTTCCACGTCAGGGGAT
>JAQRMX010000076.1 GCA_028599125.1 Alphaproteobacteria bacterium
TGTCTGTGGTTTTCTTCCGGTATTAGCGTATGTGGTTTTCTTCGGATATTAGCGTCTGTGGTTTTCTTCCGGTATTATCGTATGTGGTTTTCTTTGATGCCGTCTCCTCTTCAGGCTCCGGGTGGCGTTGTATTTTTTACTGACAGTTTTTGATTGTAATTCTGTATGGGCGAACGAAAAGAAATTACGGTTCATGCGATTAAGGAATTAGGTGACGAGCAGGCATCTAAAGAGCTTGCTCGTCTTGCTTCTGAAATTATAGTACATGATCGCCTTTATTTTCAGGAAGATGCGCCTGTTATTCCTGATGCGGATTATGATTATTTACGTCGTTATAATGAGGTTATTGAATCTTGTTTTCCGCATTTGATCAGGGATGATAGTCCAAGTCTGCGTGTTGGTTTATCTGCGGTGAAAAAATTTGGAAAAGTCGTTCATGCTGTTCCCATGCTTTCTCTCGAAAATGCCTTTGATGAGCAGGATTCATGTGAATTTATATCGCGTGTCAAGCGTTTTCTTCACATGGATGCTGATGAACCTCTTGCCTTTACGGGGGAACCAAAAATTGATGGCCTTTCAGTCAGTTTGCGCTATGAACATGGTCTTTTTACCCTAGGGTCTACGCGTGGTGATGGGTATGTTGGTGAAGATGTTACGGTCAATTTGAGACGTATCGCCAGTGATGTTCCTAAACAGCTTCCTGGAGAAGATATCCCGGACATTATTGAGATTCGCGGAGAGGTTTACATGAACCGTGCTGATTTTTCGGCTCTGAATGAAAAGAGGAAGGCGTCATTTCAGTCCTTGTTTGCAAATCCACGCAATGCGGCAGCAGGTTCATTGCGTCAGCTTGATCCTTCAGTGACGGCGTCCCGTCCGTTGAAATTTTTTGCTTATGATGTAGGCGAAACCTCTTTGCCGCTTGCAGATACGCAGATGGGCGTTGTGAAAGCGTTGAAATCTTTGGGTTTTTCAACAAATCCGCTTATGCGCCTTTGTGAAGATTTAACAGATTTATGTGCCTTTTATGCGTATCTTGAACAG
Organism: Alphaproteobacteria bacterium; assembly: GCA_028599125.1. Classification (GTDB taxonomy): domain Bacteria; phylum Pseudomonadota; class Alphaproteobacteria; order Rhizobiales; family NORP267; genus JAQRMX01. The sequence goes on from JAQRMX010000076.1 coordinate 1,045, forward strand.
GAACGTTCGAGTCTAGGTTATGATATTGATGGTATTGTCTACAAGGTGAACCGTCGTGATCTGCAGCGTCGTCTTGGTTCTGTAACGCGGCATCCGCGCTGGGCAATTGCGTACAAATTTCCTCCAGAGCAAGCGATGACGATCCTGCGTTCTATCGATATAAATGTGGGGCGTAGCGGTGCATTGACTCCTGTGGCAAGGCTTGATCCTGTTACCGTCGGCGGCGTAATTGTAACGAATGCTACGTTGCACAATGAGGATGAGATTGCACGCAAGGATCTCCGAGTTGGCGATATGGTTATTGTCCAACGTGCAGGGGATGTTATTCCGCAGGTTCTGTGTTCAGTTCCCGAGCACCGTCCTTTTGGGACCCTAGCGTATGTTTTTCCTGAATTTTGTCCGGGTTGTGGTAGTCGTTCTGTCCGTGATTTTAATGAAACGTCTAAGAAGAGATATGTTGTGCGTCGCTGTAGCGGAGGCTTTGCTTGTGTTGCTCAGGCTGTGGAAATGCTACGTCATTTTGTTTCAGGAAAAGCTTTTGATATTGAAGGGCTTGGTGCAAGGCAAGTGAGCTTACTTTTCGAGATGGGGATTATTAAAACTCCTGCCGATATTTTTACTATTGAGCGGCGTCAGATGGCAGGGCTTATTGATCTGGAACAGTGTGAGGGATTTGGAAAAATTTCTGTAGCCGGACTTTTTTCTGCAATCAATAGGCGCCGGAAAATAGATCTGGACAGGTTCATTTTTTCGCTTTCTATTCGTCATGTCGGCCAAATTACTTCTCGTATTTTGGCCCGATTTTATGGTGATTTTAAGAGTTTTTATTCTGCTATGAAGGGTGCTGATGAGCTGGAGAGTGAAGACCGGAGGGAACTTTTGTCAATCAGCGGGGTCGGCAAGACAGCACTATCTTTTCTGGTTGCATTTTTTTCTGAGCCGTTGAATGAAAAGGAAATTGAGCGTCTTCTTCAAGAGGTTAAGCCTGAAATATGGCGTCCATTATTTCAAAATGCGAAACTTGCGGGCAAGACAGTTGTTTTCACGGGTTCTCTTGAAAAAATTACGCGAAGTGAAGCAAAATCACGGACTGAAGCACTTGGTGCACGGATCTCTGATACGGTCTCAAAGAGAACCGATATTGTTGTTGCTGGTTCTGGTGCGGGGAGAAAAATAAAAAAAGCTGTTGAACTGGGAATTCAGGTTATTAATGAAGAGGCATGGATGGGCTTGCTGGATGATGAAAGGATTTGATGAGCATTGTATTATTTTTTTGGTTCAATAACATGTTTTCGGTTGTGTTTAACGCAGAACATCCGTTTTCTTTGTTCGGTTCTCGTTAATCGCAACCGGCGTGCGGCGTCTTCGCCTTCCCTTCCTTTTTTCAGCTCGATCACAAGTCTACAGGATGCAATAGCTCTCATGCTTTTGTTCGTTGGTTTGTCGCTGATTTTTGTTGATGAAGCTGCGTATCACTGGGCGCAGGCTCTTGGCTCTGGCTCTGAGGAAATTTTTGAATCCATTACGCATTTCATGGGTGGATCAGTCTTTGATTTACTCATTCCCGTTTTGTTTTGTCTCTTTTTTCTAGCCTTTGTTGATGTTCGTGAATCAAGCTTGCGTGTGCGCAGGCTTATCCCGATCATTTGGTCTTATGCCGCTTTTTTTCTTTTTTCGTTTCTTCTTTCATCTTTCATGGCTCTTATGCTCAAGGTTATTATAGGTCGTTCCCGTCCGGATGCGTATCAGCAAGAAGGAGGTATGGCTTTTGATTTGTTTGTAGTCGATTATTTTCGGGATGATTTTTCATTCAGTCTGTTCCATCTTTTCAGTCTTCCATTCGGTTTTCCTTCCGGTCATGCAACAATTATTGCTGTTAAAGCAACGGTTCTTTCGTTGATTTTCCCCTCATGGCGCGTGCCAATCATGGTGATTGCTTTTTGGCTGAGTTTCAGTCGTGTTGCGGTAGGTGCACATTATCCTTCTGATGTTATAGCGGGCATTTTTTTGGGCATGATTTGTACCATGATTTGTGCGCGCTGGATGGCTCGTCGTCATCTGGGTTTCATCTTTTCAAAGACCGGTAGGATCCGGCCTTTGTTAGCGCGGTCTCAAATTGTCTCCGAAACAGTATGAATCTAATCTAGCTTGGTAAGAGAGGTTCTTTTATTGACAAAGCAAAGGCTGATGCTTCTGTTGAAGCAAGGCTGTGAGGTAAGGAGAGGTTTGTTATGCCTGTAACGCTTATGAGGCATGTATCGGGGAGATGTCCTGCCAAAGTTATATTATGGTCTGGAGCACACAGGCTTTACCGGATATGCCAATAGATTTCAGGTTTTTTCTGTCTTTTTCAGCCGTAAATATTTGTGTGCGCCTGTTTTGAAAGAACAGATGATTCCCTTGTATGGCTCTTTTTGGTTTTATGTGATGACAAGGGCGCCGTGAGGCAGAAGTCATGCAGATGAATGCGGGGAAGTATGAGGCTGCAATAAGCGCTTTCGGGCAAAATATACTCAGCGGAGCGCGCTTTAATGCTATGTAATAAATAAGCCTGATATCAAAATAAGGAAGAGAGCGTATTTTTTGACAAAAGGATACAACGAGCAGAGAGGAAAGGACGGGATATTGAGATCATTATGAATCCAATGAGCTGTTCTCATAGAAGACGAATTGTTATTTCGGAACTAGGAGGAGCTGTCACAAGTATATGCTTTCGAACGTTTTTCGGGAGGATGGTGAATTGAAATTTCCCTTTCGCCTCACTTTTGATTCCCTGAATCTCTGGAAGTAAACCTTGGACTTATTTTTCAGTATCAGAAGGTGTTCTGATAAAACAAAAAACGATATATGGCTCCCCGGGCCGGATTCGAACCAGCGACCCGCCGGTTAACAGCCGGCTGCTCTACCACTGAGCTACCGAGGAACAAGAGAGCGGTTTCTGAAACATCGCTACTCAAAAGCATAGAATATGTATTCTTATTTGCCTAATCACAAAATGTCAAAACCAGTTTTAGAATAGTGGAGGCCACGCCCGGAATCGAACCGGGATTAAAGGATTTGCAGTCCTCTGCGTCACCACTCCGCCACGTGGCCCTCCAGTTCTGTGTATGATCTTTCTTGAATCTTCCTGATTTTCAAGCGTATTCGATATGAATGACGCTGAAAAATTAGAAGTGCCTGAAAAAGCTTCCCACATTCAAAGGAAAACACGCTCAAAACATAGCAGGCGATAGCAAGGCTTACAAGCTTCATATTGGGCCTGAAGGATACGATAGAGACAAAAGCAGATTTATTCCTGTATTTTGTTTTGACAATTTTTCGAGGATAAAATTGTTTTTTATGTTAACATGTTAATGAAAATGGTTATTAAAGTTCAACATGCAGGTACGGGTGCGATATTCGAGTATAACTGAATATGGTGAAGTGAAGATGGATGATTTTGCACTGGCACGTGCCAATATGGTTAATTCGCAGATACGTATAAGCGGCGTAACTGATGATCACCTTCTTGATATTCTGGGTTCTGTACCTCGCGAATGTTTTGCTCCTGCTTATTTACGTTCTGTGGCGTGTATTGATGACGATCTTCCGCTTGACGGTAAGGGGACTTCTGGAGAAAGATTCTTGATGGAGCCTATGTCTTTTGCACGCCTGGTCCAGCTTGCGGGCATAAGGGGAGGCGATCTTATTCTTGATGTCGGGTGTGCAACGGGATACTCTTCTGCAATTCTTGCGCGTCTTGGAAGTTCCGTTGTTGCGTTGGAAAGCGACGCGCAGCTTGCTATGCAGGCCAACGAGAATTTACTGGCTGTTAATGTTGATAATGTTGCTGTAGTTACAGGTGTTTTGCAGGAAGGTCATCGGTCTGAAGGGCCCTATGATGTTATTTTTCTTAATGGTTCTGTGAGAAATGTGCCGCAAATCCTTCTGGAGCAATGTAAGGATGGTGGCCGTCTTGTCGCGATTATAGAGCATGCTGGCGTAGGGAAGGCGACCCTTTTTCAACGTAATGGAAGCACTACGAGTTTTCATCATGCTTTTGATGCATTTGTGAAGCCTTTGCCGGGCTTTGGGGGCCCTTTGAATTTTGAATTTTGATATGACAATATTTTATTTTCTTCAGGTGCAAGGAACGCGGGGTTTTTATTTTCTGCTTACGTCCTTATTTTGTTTATTCCATTGATTTTAGTCTAGTTATATTTGCCTAGTTATATTTACGTGGTTGTGTTTCAGTTTTCATTTTGTTTTATGAGTCGTTCTTATTTGGATGAAATATCTGCTATGAAGTTAATAAGCTGTTTTCCAAATCCCTTCTTTTTATTCCCTGTCAGGGTCTTTTTTTTATTTTCTTCTTTTTTACTGATTTTGTTTTCTCATTTTTCTTCCGCGAGAACCGAGACACTTGAGGAAGCTCTTGTTCATACCTATTTCACTAATCCTTATCTTAGGCTCCAGGAAGCGCGCTTAGGAGTTACTAACGAAGGATTGCCGAAGGCTCTGTCTGGTTTGCGTCCGAATATCTCGATTCGTGCACGTACGAACCGCTCGTCAAATTTCCTTCAAGATAGCGGGATTGCTTCATCTTTGAATTTGGAATTTGTACTTTCGCAAACTATTTTTGACGGGTTTAGGACAAGCAACGCATCCGAAAGTGCTGAATTTAGCATACTGGCTGCGCGTGAACTTCTTAAAAATGTTGAACAGGAAGTTCTTTTCGGTGCCGTTGAGGCCTATACGGGCGTGGTGCGTGACAGAGCCATTTTACGCTTGCGTCAGGAAGATCTGAATTTTCTGAAGGAGAGCCTCCGTGCAACCCGTGATCGTTTTGCGGTTGGTTTTGTTACGAGTACGGACATTGCCGAAGCGGAAGCCGGCGTTGCTCTTGCTTCTGCCCAATTAAGCCGAGCTGAAGCGCTATTGGCTGTGAGTGAAGCGGTTTATCAGGAAGCTGTCGGCTATCCTCCGGGAGAATTATCGGAGGCTGAGGCTCCCTTGTATCTTCTTCCGAAATCTCTTGATTCCGCTATTGAATATGCTCATAAATATCATCCCAAAATTGTTAGCGCAATTTATCAGGAACGGGCTGCTCGTTCTAATGTTTTCGTCAAGAAGGGTGCCTTGTATCCGCGTTTTTCTGTGGAAGCATCTTTGGGCCTCCACCATTCTTTTAATGACGAGGAAAAGGGGGCTATCGGGGAAGGGAGGATCATGGGCGTTTTTAACATCCCCATCTACCAGTCCGGAAGTAAACTTTCATCTGTTCGTAAGTCTGAGCATATTGAGATGCAACGGGAATTTGAAATAGAGATTGCACGTAGAAATATTCAGGTGAAGGTCATATCTGCGTGGGGAAAATATAAATCTGCTTTGGTGCGGATTGTATCCCGTTATGCGGAAATAAAAGCAGTCCGGACTGCTTTGAACGGAATTCAGAAGGAGTTTGATGTTGGTCAGAGAAATACGCTTGATGTTCTTGATGCGCAGAGAAATCTAGTGGATGCAGAAGTGAATTATGTTACGGCACGTCGAGATAGGCTCGTTGCATCTTATGAATTGCTTGCTGCAACCGGGCAGTTGAAAGTGAAGAGATTGAATTTACCGTTTGATCAGTTTGTCCCGAAGGCTCAATAGCTGAGCCTGACTACCTGAATTTTGTGTACCTTTTGGTCAGCATGTGTGCTTCAGAAACAGGACGGGTTCGGTAAAAGAAAGGGAGGAGGGTTGTGTATAACCTGTTATTTTCATTTGGATTTCAGGCTGTGATTTGTCTTTGTCTTGTAGATTTTTTTTCGTGTGAGATACTCGTAAAATGGTTTTTGTGACGTTTGTTATGGCCTTCCGTACTGTTTGCCTTGGTGAAGCCGAACTTTGTTTGCCTTGGTGAAGCCGAACTTAATGAAGAGAGATTTCCGGTATGAGCGAAGCAAGACAGGTACAAGAATCAAGCATGGAAGAAATTTTAGCTTCGATTCGCCGTATTATTTCTGACGATACAACGTTTAATGGCTTGCAGACTACGCTTCGAAAAGATCAGAAAGGAATTGAAACGTCTGGTATGGAAGATGTTTCAAATGTCCTGGATGATGATATTCTTGAATTGACAGAGGAAGTTTTATCGGAGGAGCCGGAATCATCGAAAAAAGCTGAAACAGCTGATTTGATTGATATTGATGAGTCAATTCTCAGATTTGGTGAGACGCTTTCAAGACAGGATGATGAACAACCTGTTGATTCGGTGTCTGAGCCGGCTGCTAATTTGTTGCAGAGTCACAGTTGTCCCGGAGAACCTCTGGACGACTCTTCCTGTGAATCAGATACTGAGGGTGTCTTGATGCTGGTTCCTCAAGATGCTGAACTGGAAGATAGGAATTCGATATCCCAGGGATCCTTCTCTCCCCGGAATGACGCCAGAATGAATGCAGGCATTGCTGCCGGCGATGATTTTTCCGATCTACCGGAGCCAGAAGAGCCGAAAGATCTGGTCATGTGCCTTGCAACGGAGGCATCTTCTGATTGCGAGTCTGCTGTCACCTCTGGGTCTGATGAGTTTTTGGATGATCATTTATCCTCTTCAGAGACGGATTTGTCCGTAAGGTCTTCCCTTGATTTTCTAGAACAATTTGTCCGTTCTTATGATCTGAAGGAACTTAGGGGGATTGTCCCAGAAATTTTGCGTCCGATGCTGAAAGAATGGTTAAACTGCAATTTGCCGCAGATAGTTGAGGATATCGTGAAAAAAGAGGTAAAGCGTATCATAGAGGGGCGTCAGTGACAGGAGTTGGTTTTTTGAACTTTGGAGCGTGAGAAAGGTCTGTCATGTCTGTCTTTTCTCTTTTTGATTTTTTTGTCTCTGTAAGGTTTTTCCTTTCGGAGTGTTGGACAATAGTGAGTTATGCTGAGCAAGACATATGAGCCACGTGAAGTTGAGGCTCGCCTTTATGAGATGTGGGAATCATCTGGCGCATTTTTTGCGGGCAAAAAATGTTCGTCTGTTTCTTCACCCTTCTGCTGTATTTTGCCTCCTCCCAATGTGACAGGCTTTTTGCATATGGGTCATGCCTTGAATGTGACCATTCAGGATATTGTTTGCCGTTTTGAGCGTATGCGCGGAAAAGATGTACTTTGGCAGCCGGGGAGTGACCATGCAGGAATTGCCACGCAGATGGTCGTTGAACGTCAATTATCAGAAAATGGTGAAGCTGAGCGTCGAGAGATAGGACGTACTGCTTTTCTGGAGCGGGTCTGGCAATGGAAAGCCCAATATGGAGAGACAATTTTGTCCCAGCTAAAGCGGCTGGGTGCGTCTTCTGATTGGTCGCGTATACGTTTTACTATGGATGAGGATATGTCTCATTCGGTTGTGAATGCCTTTGTTACTCTTTATCGTGATGGCCTGATTTACAAAGATAAGCGTCTTGTTAATTGGGATCCCCGTCTTCTGACTGCTATTTCGGATCTTGAAGTTGAACAGAAAGAAGTAAAAGGCCATCTTTGGTATTTTAGATATCCCGTTGAGGGTGAACCTGATCATTTTGTGACGATTGCAACGACACGCCCTGAGACATTGCTAGGTGATACGGCTATTTCTGTACATCCTGAAGACGAGCGTTATAAGGCCTTGATCGGGAAGCATGTTATTTTGCCTCTTATCGGTCGTCGACTTCCGGTTGTAGCGGATTCCTATTCTGATCCAGAGAAGGGG
>JAQRMX010000077.1 GCA_028599125.1 Alphaproteobacteria bacterium
ATTATACTGACACCCCACGGACCTCATTGATGGTGTAATAGTTAGCGTTATCGCTTGAAATGTGGTAGATCGTGAGGTCGTGCCATGGGGCAGACATTGCATATAAATGGCGGGATGCTCATGGTTTGATTCTCTTTTGTTTCCAGTCTAGAAAATGCAGAAATGAGAAGTTTAAATACCCGATTTCCTGTCTGTTTTTTTCCTGCTGCTCTTTCCTGTTTTTGACGCAAGGAGTATTTGATTATAACTGGCTTTGCAGGGGCAGGAATTTTACCTTCTTCTTTTTTTTGAGGTGCGGTATTTTCGATTTGTTTGGTAGCGTGTTTCGCTTTCTTGGGGCGCGCTTCTATGGGGTGAGTTCAGGCGTATATTTTATCATGAATCCATCACGATTCTTATCTTGGTGATCCGGTCGTGATTTTGGAGTCTGAATAAAGAAAATGGGTCTTGTAACGTGAGAGGATATAAATGATGAATGAAGTGAATGTGAATAAAATGGACAGAGAAGAGATAAAGGTACGGGTGGCGAAAATAGTCTCTGAACGTCTGGGTGTTGAAATAATTGAAGTAAAGCTGGAAGCTAATTTTATTGAGGATCTCAAGGCTGATAGCCTTGATACGGTTGAGCTTGTGATGACTTTTGAGGAAGAATTCGGTTGTGAGATTCCTGATGATGTCGCAGAGACAATTCTCACTGTAGGCGATGCTGTTTCTTACATTGAGCAATATACCGGCAGGCCTGATGCCATTTCCTGAGTTTTCATTTTATTTTTTTGTTCGGTCTCGTCCAGCATTTAAGAATCCGTATTGCCTGCCTGGGATCTGAGGAGTGTACGGATGAGGCGCGTTGTCATCACAGGTTTGGGGATGTTAACCCCGCTGGGCTCTTCTGTTGAAGTCACCTGGAAGAATCTCCTGGAGGGGCGTAGTGGTGCCAGTAAAGTGGAAATTTTTGATGTTTCGGAGTTGCCTTGCCGGATCGCCTGCTTTATTCCTCGTGGTGACGGCTCGGACGGAACTTTCTGTCCCGATAAGTGGTTAGCACCAAAGGAGCAGCGCAGGGTTCAGGATTTCGTTCTTTTCGGTCTTGCTGCGAGTGGTCAGGCATTGAAAGATGCAGGGTGGATGCCCAAGAGCTATGAAGAACAGGTCAGAACAGGTGTTTTGATCGGTTCAGCTACTGGTGGCTGGAAAGGATTGAGCAATGTCGTTGAGTCGTTTCTTGACGGGGGATGTAATCTCCGCCGTCTCAGTCCGTTTTCTGTTCCAGGCAATTTGATCAACACGGCTTCAGGCTATGTTTCTATTAAGTATGGCCTGAAAGGTCCGAATCATTCCGTTGTTACAGCTTGTTCTACTGGTTCACATGCGATTGGTGATGCGTTTCGGATGATTGCTTTGGGCGATGCGGATGTTATGATTGCCGGTGGAGTTGAGTCATCAATTTGTCCTATCGGTCTTGCGGGGTTCTGTGCATGCCGTGCCTTGTCGACCCATTTCAATGATGAGCCGCGCAGGGCCTCCCGCCCGTGGGATGTCTCGCGTGACGGCTTTGTCATGGGAGAAGGAGCGGGTACTGTTATTCTTGAGGAGCTTGAAAATGCGAAAGCTCGCGGTGCCAGGATATACGCGGAAGTCATCGGTTACGGCATGTCCGGTGATGCCCATCATATCACCGCACCTCCGGAAGATGGAGACGGCGCTTATCGCTGTATGCGAGCTGCGTTGAGAAATGCAGGTGTTGATATTTCTGATATTGATTATATTAATGCCCATGGAACGTCAACGGTTCTGGGCGATCTGAGTGAATTGCGGGCCGTTGGACGTCTTTTCGGCTCTGATCGAAACCAGAGCCTCAGGATGTCATCGACTAAATCAGCGACCGGTCATTTGCTTGGCGCGGCCGGCGCTGTTGAGGCAATTTTTTCAGTTCTTGCGATTCGTGATAATATTACGCCTCCGACCCTTAATCTTGATAAACCATGCATGGAAACGGGAATAGATCTGGTTCCTCACGAATCAAAATCCGGTAAAGTTGATATTGTTTTATCTAATTCTTTTGGCTTCGGTGGAACGAATGCTTCTTTGGTTTTGAAGCGTTTTGAGATATGAGACAATATATCCGAACAGATACGCCATGAGAAGAGGACAGGCTCTTGATGTGGAGTGTTTCTTTAAAGGAGATTTGAAAGGGGCTTTTAGGGTGAAATGTGGTGATTGATACTGATAATAATCCGTCGCGATTTCGTCCACGTTCTCCGCGTGAATCTATAGAACCGATGTTAGCTCCGTTGATACCGAAAGCGTCTTATATTGATCCGTGGAACCACTCTTTTTTCTCTTTTTTGAATGGCCTTTTGTCTTTTATCATGATTGTGATCGTTGCTCTTGGCGGATTTTTCTATTTTGTTAACGTACAGCTTGATAAACCGGGTCCCCTGCCTGTTGCCAGGGCAGTAATTGTTTCCAAGGGCATGAGCCTGAATAGCATTGCAACCCGCATACAGCGGGAGGGCATCATTTCTGACAGCGCGCTCTTTATTGCCGGTGCCATGTTGCGTCAGCTTACAACTCGTTTGCAAGCTGGTGAATTCTGGGTTCCTGAGCATGTCACTATGAATGATGTCCTGAATACGTTGGCCTATGGCGATGCCATTTTGTATAAAATAACTATTCCTGAAGGACAAACGAGCTTGCAAATTATCACTTTTCTGAAAGAAAATGAGATTTTGGAGGGGGCCTTGAACGTGATCCCTCCTGAGGGTGTTCTGCTTCCGGATACTTACAAATTTATGCGCGGGACGAGCCGTCAGGATATTTTGGATCGCATGCGTGAGGCTCATACACGTGTTCTTGATCGGATATGGGAGCGTAGATCCCATGATTTGCCTTTGAAGAGCAAGGACGAATTGGTTATCCTCGCATCTATTGTTGAGAAAGAGACGGGGAGAGCCGATGAGCGTCCCCGTGTGGCCTCTGTGTTTATCAACAGGCTCAAGCGTTCAATGCGATTACAGTCGGACCCGACGATTATATACGGCCTGGTAGGCGGGAAGGGGAGCCTGGGCCGTTCTATTTTAAAAAGTGATATTGAAAAACACACGGCTTATAATACTTACAAGATAAAGGGTCTTCCTCCGACCCCGATTGCCAATCCAGGTCTTGCTGCGCTTGACGCGGCGGCGAATCCGTCCCGCACTAATGATTTTTATTTTGTATCAGACGGAAATGGAGGTCATTTTTTTGCTTCGACATTAAAGGAGCATAATCGTAATGTTTACTTCTGGCGTAATCACCGGGATAAAATACGACGTTCCAAAAAAGAAGCGGAAAGTAAAGAGACAACTCCGTCAACGCCTTAGGGACTGTAGCTACAAGGGGGATCTTTTTCGTTTATCCCTCTTTTTCGTTTTCAGGCGGTATGTTACAGCCTGTCCTCTTTAGCCTCCATGTGCCCTTCTGTCTTTGTGCGTCCTTTTCTCAACCCTGATACGTATCTTGTGGAGGGAAGGAGAGGTTTGAACGAGCCTTTTTGATCAGGCTTGTATGATGGGTTCTGGTCACATTGAGGAGATATTGCGGGATGTTCACACCGAAAACTCTGGATAGACGAGAGATTGAAAAGACGGTTTTGCGCCGCGGCCTTATGTTAATAATTTCATCTCCTTCGGGAACAGGAAAAACGACGCTTTCGGGTCTTTTGTGTGAGCGTGATCAGGGTGTGGATATGTCAGTTTCAGTTACAACCCGTCTTCCTCGCCCTGGTGAGATAAATGGCGTGCATTACGATTTTGTTGATGAAGCCACTTTCAAGGATTTGCGCCATCGTGGCAATCTTCTGGAATGGGCCAATGTATTTGGTCATCTTTACGGAACCCCAGGCTTGTCTATTGATACAGCACTTAAGGGAGGGCGTGATGTTTTGTTTGACATAGATTGGCAGGGAGCTAAGCAATTATATGATAAGAAACCGTGTGATACTGTGCGTGTCTTCCTTCTTCCCCCTTCGTCTGAAGCTTTGCGGCAGCGTTTACGCGGGCGCGGTCAGGATTCAGAGGAAACCGTTACCACCCGGATGGCACACGCCGCTGCTGAAATCAGCCATTGGTCTGAGTATGATTACGTGATTATTAACAATAATCTTGAGGAGAGCTTCATGGAGCTCCAATTGATTCTGTCTGCTGAAAGGCTTAAACGGGAGCGCAGAATGGGCTTGACATCCTTTGTCCAGAGGATTCAGGAAGAATTGTTCATCTAATCCTTTTCGTACTTTTTATCAAGGCTGTGTGCTAATGCACAAAAATTTTCCACAGATAGGGTTTCAGCACGTGCTTTGGGGTCAAGATTCATTTTCCGGAGCCATTCGGGGACGTCTGCGACTAATTTTTTCAGGCTCGTCTGTAGCATTTTGCGTCGTTGTCCAAAGGCTTCTGCTGTGACTTTCTCCAGTGTATCACATTGGCATGGGTAAATGGTCTGACGAGGGGATAACGAGATGAGGGTGGAATCGACTTTTGGTATCGGTGTGAAAGCTGTTCTTGAGACGTTGAAAAGTATTTTTGGTTCACATCGCCACTGCGCTAATATTGAGAGACGTCCATACTTCTTGTTTTGTGGGGTTGCGATGATTCGTTCCGCGACTTCTTTCTGTAACATCAGGACCAGACGATCAAAAAAAGGAGGCCATGGGGTAACGCTCAGCCATCTGGTTAACAGGATGGTTGCAATATTATAAGGCAGGTTAGCAACGATCCTGGTTTTATCTCCAGCCAGTTTTGCGTAGTCTTGTTTCAGAGCATTTCCTGGGATGATGGTGAGTCTGGGGGCGTAATGGATGGCACTTTCTTTGAGGGCTGCAATTGCTCGCTTATCACACTCTATGGCCATGATATGGGCGGCACCTTCATTGAGTAGAGCGTGGGTTAATCCTCCGGGGCCGGCTCCTATTTCAATGACTGTGACGTCATTAAGTGGTCCTGCGGCGCAGGCGATTTTCTGGTTGAGATTAAGGTCCAGGATGAAATTTTGCCCGAGTTTTTTACGAGCATGGATTCCGTGGGTACGGATAATGTTACGCAAGGAAGGAAGAGAGTGGCTACTCATGTGTTTTTTGTTCTGTTAGTTTTGCGGCTAGGAAGATTGCCTCAATCAGACTATGAGGGCTTGCTTTTCCTGTTCCTGTGAGCTCAAATGCTGTTCCGTGATCCGGTGAGGTTCGTATAAAGGGCAGTCCCAAAGTTACATTGACTGTTCGGTGAAACGCGATTGTCTTGACAGGAATAAGCGCCTGATCGTGATACATGGCCATGATTGCGTCATATTTATTTCGAACTTTTTCATGAAAAAGGGTATCTGCGGATAATGGGCCTGTGAAGGTAAATCCCGTTTTTCGTAATATATCAAGCGCCGGTGAAATAATTTCAGATTCCTCCTTTCCAAGGTAGTTTTTTTCTCCTGCATGTGGATTAAGGCCACAGACGGCGATGCGGGGTTGTTTAATATGGAAACGTGTTTTCAGTTCATGGGCAAGGATGCGTCCGCTTTTGACGATGAGCTCCGTTGTCAGGATTTCGGGAACCTGTCTTAGCGGGATGTGTATGGTGACAGGAACAATGCGTAATTCAGGGCAGACAAGCATCATAACTGGATGGGCGGTCACCGCGAAATAGCGTTTTGTGAGCAGGCCCAGATAATCTGTATGACCTGTGAAGCCGAAACCTGCCTTCATTAATACGCATTTATGGATAGGGTTTGTCACGAGGCCGCGTGCGTCTCCCCGGGCGATTAGGGAGACGGCGTAATCAATACTGTTAATGACAGCTTCTGCGTTCCGTTCATCTGGTTTTCTATCTAAGACCGGGACAGCGAGGTTTTGTTGCAGGATAGGTAATGCCTCATTGAAACAGTCATTAACCTGATTGATTTCCACATGACGCAAAGCAGTTGATAAGCCGATAGTTCTAGCGCGTGCAGCGAGATTGTTAAGATCTCCTACATAAGCGAAGGGAGGCAAAGCATGGGTTTTACGTACATGCCATGCGAGAAGCGCGAGTTCTGGTCCGATACCGGAAGGGTCTCCCATTGTTAGGAGGAGGGGGGAAGGGGGTTTTCCTGAGCTCATAGCTTTTCTGGGTTCAATATCTTTCCACGACCGCTTTTGTTCTTAATTCGCGAAGATATTGCCTAGAGAAAAGGGAGAATTTGTCGTTTGTGAGTTTATTTTGCGCTTCCAGTCGAGAGAGATCATGATCAACAATCTTACGCTTTCCGCAGAGTACAGAAAAATTTATACCTTCTTCTGTAATGGAGGGGGAGGTTGCACCGCCGATTTCAAGTGCAGCGAATTTTTCCTGTAGTTTTCTCGAGAGATCCTCGGACCCGGCTCTGACTGGATCATGAATGATTACATCATCAAGATTTCCTGCCAGATGAATCAGGCTTGCACAGCTTTTGATCTGTCGAATGAGTCCCTCTGCTTCTTGCCAGCGCTGCTTGATTATCCCTTCTGATTTGTTCTTCCCCGTGAGGAGCAAAACGTTCCTGACTTCATATTCGTAGCGTTTTCTGAGTCTTTTTCCTCCATTTTCCAATAACTTCCTATCAATCTCCCGATCGTTTATATTTATCCTTTTCTTGAAATTATTCCGCAGCATCTGTCCCCAGGAAATTTGAGTTCTAATACGCGATTTGAGTGTTTCAAGACGTAACTTCAAGACCTCCCAGAGAAGTTGAGCAAATCCTTCCACATCTTTCCCACTGCTTTCAGCCATTTTCTCAAGGACATCGTAGACTTTTTTTTCGTCAATCTTTAATTTCATGCTTCTGGCTTCTCCCAGAATCAGATGCTCATCGATGAGTTCTTCAATTGTTTTTTCCCTCAGAGCCTTACTAACTTCCTGTTTTGTCATGACTTGCAGCAGTTTCATACGCTGTTCAACATCATAATCAGTAATTGCTTCCTCATTGACCATGGCAACGAGTTTCGGCGTTTGGGTAGCCGCAGGAGCGGGTGTTGTGGTTCCTATGACCATTATCAGCCCCACGACCATCAGTCCCGAAATTTTTCCTCTTTTGATAAGAGTTTCCAAAGCGTTAAGACACAGGATAAGCATAATGCGAACCGAATGTCCGGGAAATCTGGAGCATATCAAGGATTTGGTATCCATATCTTCTGTTTTTGACTCTCTAGTTTTTTGATGATTCTCATGATTGAAATACACGGATAGACATACAGAACACGGACGGATACACGACACAATCTTCGCATGCGCGCCTGAAATATAAAGTAAGCGAAGCGCAAGAACATCTCTACGATACCCTATTTCTATGCGAGAATCGACAAATTTATAGTTATTTTTTACGTGATAGGCAATCAACGGATATTCCAGGGCGCTACGGAAATGAAGACGTCCCCTTGACCTTCTGCACTATATAGTATCACGTAAAGAATCTTGAGTTGTTGATGTGGGGGCATCAACGCTCTTTTTTAGTCCGGTGATTAACTGACAGGAATGATTGATGCTTGAGAAACTGAAGATTTCTTTTACTGAGCCTAACGCTGTGAAAGGAGATGTGCTGGTTTTGATGGTTGGGGAAGATCCCTGCCTAGGGGAATTTTCCAGTAAAGTGGATAAGGACGGGGGTGGTCTGATCACGCGTGCTATGGTGGCGGCGTCATTCAAAGGTACTTCCGGTTCTTTTCTTGAGCTTTGGGGATCTCCTTCCCTTGGTGTGAAGAAGATCATCCTTATCGGGCTTGGCAAGTCTGAGGAATTGAGCAGTTCTGATTGGCTTAATGTTGGGAAAAGAGCCAGTCGCTGCCTGAGAGGAAAGGGGATTGATCGGGTTGTTATTGCTTCGGATGGCTTGGCTGTTGCGGATCAAATTGCCGTTTTCACATTGGGCCTTAGGTTAGGTACTTACCGTTTTGATAAATATAAGTCGCAGATGGGCTCTGAAGAAAAGGGGAGCGTCTTGTCTGTTTCAGAGATTTTCATTTTGACCGATCAGGTTGAGGAAGCGGAGAGATTGTATCGTCCGTTTGACGGGGTTGCAGACGGCGTTTTTTTTGCACAGGATTTGGTTAACGAACCTGCGAATGTTTTAGGTCCTGAGGAATTTGTAGAACGTCTTGGGGTGCTGACTGATTTAGGTGTGAGCGTTGAGGTTTTGAAGGAGCCTGATCTACGCGGGTTAGGTATGGATGCCCTACTTGGTGTGGCTCGGGGGTCAGTCTGTCCACCACAGCTTGTGATTATGCGCTGGAATGGTTCCGGGGAGTCTGATGAAACTTCAGTTCCGGTTGCTTTCGTTGGTAAGGGGGTCACGTTTGATAGCGGTGGGATTTCTTTGAAACCTTCGGGTGGTATGGAAGACATGAAAGGCGATATGGCCGGTGCAGCAGTTGTTGCGGGTCTGATGTGGTCGCTCGCTTCGCGCAAAGCCAGAGTCAATGCGGTCGGTGTTGTTGGTTTGGTTGAAAATATGCCAGACGGAAATGCGCAGAGGCCCGGCGATATTGTGAAAAGTATGTCGGGACAGACGATTGAGGTGATTAATACGGATGCGGAGGGACGTCTTGTTTTGGCTGATGCCCTCTGGTATACGCAGGATCGTTTCAAACCGTCTTTTATGATTGATATTGCGACTCTGACCGGGGCTATTGTTATTGCTCTTGGTAACGAGCATGCGGGTTTGTTTTCGAATAATGAACATCTTGCAGCGCAATTGGTTGATGCGGGCCATTTAACAGGTGAGAAGCTTTGGGCTCTGCCGCTTCACCCAGAGTATGATAAGCAGGTTAATTCGAAATTTGCAGACATGAAAAATGTCGGTGGTCGGGAAGCCGGCTCAATCACTGCTGCCCAATTTTTACAGCGTCATGTTAATGATACCGTCTGGTCTCATATTGACATTGCGGCCGTTGCGACATTGCCCTCCTCTAAGATTGATTCTGGGATGGGCAATGCGACAGGATTTGGGGTTCGATTGCTTAATCAATGGGTCTCCAGCAATTTTGAGTGATGAGTCAGGTCTATTTTTACCGTCTGGAAGTAGGTTCTTTTGAATCTGTGCTTCCCCGTTTACTTCAGAAAGTATTAGAGCGGGGGTGGTTTGCTGTTGTCCAGGCGGTTTCCCCTGAGGTTGTAAAGTCGATTGATTCTGTTCTTTGGACCTATAGTGCGGACTCTTTTTTGCCGCATAGTGCCGATATGGACTTTTTTCCCTCTGAGCAGCCAGTATTTTTAACAAGCACTTTGGCGAATCCGAATGAATCACAGGTCCGTTTTTTCTTGAATTGTGAACCTGAAATGCCTTTTTCGGATTATGAGCGGCTTGTCTGTATTTTTGATAATTTTCACGAAGAAAGGCTTTCTGTTATATCTAGGGTTGGACAAAAAGCTCGTTCTGAAGGCCATGAGGTGATTTGTTGGGTTCAGACTGAAAAGGGAAAATGGGTCAAGGGGGACTGATTTCCTTTGTGTAGAAAGCTAGTTGAGAGAAGCAAGGGGAGCTGATGGGGAACACAAATTTTGCGTTTGCTCTGTTGACGTGGTTCCGGATAAAGATTATCTCTTCCGTCTGTAATCTTTTAGCGTGACTTAAACGTGCCGCGCTCTTTGATCTGAACGTCAGATTCTGTTTTTCTGAATTTAGGGGGATTAATGAAAGATGAATTTTTGATCTTTTTTTCAGGTCGTGTCTTTGCCTTGGCTTTTGTTTTAGCTGCATCTTTTCTGGCCTTTTATTCTCCGGCTTTGCGGGCTGCTGAACGTGATGTTGATGTCGTTAAGGAGCGGCAGGCTCTTATGAAGGATATTCAAAGTACTATCGGTAGTTTATCTGCTATGGTCAGGGGAAAACGGGAGTATAATGTTGATTCCTTGCAGCAGCTTGCTTCTGAAATCAAAGCTGATCTGCATCAACTTTCTTCCCTTTTCGATGAGCCTTCCACGTCAGAAAACAGCTATGCAAATCGGAATATCTGGGAGAATAAAGCGGCATTTGATGAGTTATTTCAAAAAGCATCTGAAGCAATACAGCAGCTTTACGTGGTCAAAAATGAGGCAGATTTAAGATCCTCCTTGGTGGTGCTTGGCAATAGCTGCACAGCTTGTCATAGGCAATTCAGGCTTCAAAAACCGAAATCGTAAGACGTTTTCTCTCCGCCAGGGGAGTTTGATTTCTTCAGTTTTCGCTTTTTTGCTTGGTTTTTTCCGTCTTTTTTATGTATTTTTTCTGGAAAGAGGGGCCGTGTAGGACGTTGGTACGTTTTTTGATGCTTTTTTTTTTCTGGTAGGCGGGATGGCCTTGTGGTTAACGCGCGCCGTTTCTTTTCTGCCCTCGCCCTTGCCTTCCCATCAGACTGACCTGAAAAATGGAGAACAATTATTTCACATTGGCGGGTGTCTTTCCTGTCATGCGTCGGGAATAAAGGACGAAAATGGATTACCGGTTGGCGGCAAGCCCTTACCGTCTCCTGTAGGGGCTTTTTATCCTCCAAATATCACTCCGGATAAGGAGACAGGGATCGGGAGCTGGAGTGATACTGATTTTGTCGTGGCTATGACGGCTGGTGTTTCTCCGGATGGGCGTCATTATTTTCCCTCATTTCCCTACACTTCTTACCAGTATATGTCTTATGCGGATCTTTTGGACCTGAAGGCCTATTTATTTTCTCTTCCTCCGGTACGCCATGAAATTCGCCATGGGAACTTTCCTCTTGAGTCTCTGCTGCGTGCCTTTATAGGTCTGTGGAAATGGTGGAGCCTTCCATCTGATCGTCCTTTTCTTTCGGATCTTTCAAAAGGTGCAGAGTGGAACAGGGGGGCTTATCTGGTTCAAGGCCCCGGTCATTGTGCTGCGTGTCATACGCCGCGTAATTTTTTGATGATGTTAAAGGGGCCGGCGCATTTTCTTCTCGGCGGTCGTCATCCGGAGGGAAATGGGACTGTTCCTAGCCTTAGAGGCCTGATTACAAGGGGGCGTTACAAAGATGCGGATGATCTTGCTTTTGCCTTAATGTATGGCGAGGGATTTGGTTATGACACGCTCTCTTCTGGTGGGATGGGCGATGTGCGTCTCAATTTAAGCAAAGCACAGGAAACTGACATAAAAGCGATTTCTGCCTTCCTTACCAGTTTGCCATGAGAGTGTTTTCCCATTTCAGAAAGGTTTTCTTCGGTATATTTCTTCCCTAATATTTCTATTTCTATTTCATTTCTGATTTCGTCTCTCTCTTTTCTCCTTTTGGAAATTTTTTTATGTATTCCGGTTATATTTTGTTTTTTGATGCTACTTAATATGCGCTTTTTTCTGTCTGTGTTTTCGTTTTTTGATTTTTTCTGCCCGTTCGTTCTGCTTCGTCTGAGTCCATTATTTTAATATTCGTCAATGTTATCGTCACAAGGCGTGAGAGAGTTGTTTTTTCTCAGCTAAAATTCATTCGCTCATCAATTGATGAATGGAGGAGCCGGTGTGCGTCTGATGTCATTGGTGAGGGTTCGCTTTTTTTCTTTCCATTTCTTCCACTTCATTGACTAGACTGAGATAATTCTCTTCTTTTTGAGCAAGTCTTTGTATCAGATTGCTGTGCTGTTTTGTTTTTTCTATCCCTTTCTTATATTCTTTCTCAAAAAATCTTCCTTCGGTACATTCCTTCTCCAGAGTTTTTATTTCATTTCTGATTTCGTCCATCTCCTTTTCACTTTTGGAAATTTTTTGATGTATTTTAGCTATATTTTGTTTTTTTTCAGGGGATTTATTGTTTTTTTGAGTATCGTTGATCTGCGTTTTTTTGCGTTCTGTGCTGTCGTTTTTTGATTTTTTCTCTCCGTTCGTTCTGCTTCGTCTGAGTACATAATTTTGATATTCATCAATGTTACCAGCATAGAGCTTAGCAGAGTTGTTTTCTATCAGCCATAATTCATCCGCGCATGAATCGATAAAATGGCGGTCATGGCTGATCAGGATAACGGCCCCCTTGAAAGGAAACAATGCCTGAGCGAGGGCTTCGCATGAATCAATATCAAGGTGGTTTGTTGGTTCATCAAGAATGAGAAGATGTGGTCCATTCAGTGTTATCAGGCCAAGCAGAAGGCGGACTTGCTCTCCACCGGATAAGCAACGAGTCTGCACATCCATTTTGTTTTTATCAAGACCGATGGAAGCGACGCGTGAACGGATTGCTGTCTCCGTTGCATTTGGCATGTGCTGGCGTACATGCCAATGAGGTGTTTCTGAAGGGGTCAATTCATCCACTTGATTCTGAGAAAAATAGGCGATTTTTAATTTTTGATAGCGGTTTATGTGACCGGAATCGGGAGAAAGCTTTCCCGCAATAAGCTTGGCTAATGTTGATTTTCCGTTTCCATTTTGACCGAGAAGGGCAATCCGGTCACCGGGATTGATACAGAGATTGAGGTTTTTAAGTATTGGTTTTTCTGCCTCATAACCAAAGAAGACATCGTTTATTTGCACAAGTGGGGGGGGGAGGTGAGTCTGCGGATCAGGGAATGAGAAGGGTTGCACCTGTTGCTCTGTGCCAATTTCAACCGGTTGCATACGGGCCAGTTTTTTGAGCCGTGATTGTGCTTGTTGAGCTTTTGATGCCTTGTAACGAAACCGTTCGACATAATTCTGAATACGCTGATATTCATCGGACTGTTTTTTTTGTAGCTTTACGCTGGATTCGTATCTTTCGCGGCGCTGTTGTTCGAAATTATCGTAATGGCCGACGTAAGGAACAAGTTTACCTTGCTCAAGGTGGATGATCAAATCAGCTGTTGAGTTGATCAGGTCCCTGTTGTGACTGACAAGCAAAACCGTTCCCGGATAGCGTGTAATATAATTTTGTAACCACAAGACTCCTTCCAGATCAAGATAGTTGCTTGGTTCGTCAAGGAGGAGGAGGTGAGGTTCAGAAAAGAGAATACTTGCCAGTGCTATGCGATTACGCCATCCTCCGGAAAATGAAGAACAGGGTCGTTTCTGTGCCTCCGAACTAAACCCAAGTCCGTATAGAATTGAGCAAGCTCGTGCCTCGGCGGTATAAGCATTGATGTCAGCAAGTCTGGTATGGATATCGGCAATTCGATAGGGGTCTGTGCTGTTCTCTGCTTCAGCAAAGAGGGCTTCGCGCTCAGTATCAGCAGTGAGGACGGTCTCAATGGGCGATATTTCATCACCCTGTGTGATCTGTGCAATGGAGCCTTTTTTTACATTTTTTCGTAAGCGGATTGAACCTGTTTCTGTTTGCAAATCTCCATTTATAATCCGTAAGAGGGTGGTTTTTCCTGTTCCATTACGCCCAACAATTGCAGCTTTTATGCCTTCATTTATAGTGACGGTTGCCTGATTAAGAAGGATTCGTCCGGCGATACGATAGGTTATGTTTTCGATATGTAGCATAATTTTCCTGCTCTATAAGCGCATATCTGACGGAAGAAAAGGAACATTCTCCGCAGTTTTTTGCGCTATCTTCCCTGCATATGAGAATAATTAGCGGCGAGGGTGGCTCCGTTTGTGCTTTTATGAAATCCGGGTATAATAGGTGGGTGTAGGACAAGGAGGGGTTCATTGGCTCTTTCTTTTCAGATTCGGAATTATGCGAGGGATAGGGCAGTACATCTTCCTTCGTTATGAGCTTTGATGAGGGGCAGGAGTTAAGCATGGGAATCGAGCGAACTTTGTCAATCCTGAAGCCGGATGCGACCCGCCGTAATATTACGGGAAAGGTTACAGATCGTTTTGAAAGGGCTGGCTTGCGTATTATTGCTCAGAAGCGTGTGCAATGGTCAAGGGCGGATGCTGAGGCATTCTATGCTGTTCATAAGGACAGACCTTTTTTTTCTGATCTTGTTTCATTTATGATTTCAGGGCCATTTCTGCATTCCGGATTTTACCGTGTCCATTCCGGATTGACCTGTCAATTTAAAAAAAGAAATTTTCGCTAAAATAAAGTTGATCTTGAAAGAAGTTTGAATAAAATGTAGGAGC
>JAQRMX010000078.1 GCA_028599125.1 Alphaproteobacteria bacterium
GTGATTTAACATTAGACGTAGAGCAAGAACCGCAATGAGGGCATGAAACTTCTGACCCCCAGCGTTTCTTTTCAAGGTAAGCCTCTGCCGCCAATTCAGTAGGAAACATTTGCATAAATTGGAAAACTGAAAAGGTTTGCGGCTTAGTATCGGACATTATTTTCTCCCTATACTAAATTTATAAATTATGCCTCTTGGCTAGTCAAGTATATAAGTCCTATTATTTTCATAATCTTACATTTTCATGCAGTAAAGCAAGACGATAGACTCTTAATTCAATGTCAATATTTATATCTCACTCCAGCAGAAACCGAGAATGCAACAGGATGATTTTACTTTCCTGATTATCGGTTCCGACAGCAGTAGTAGCGGCTTCATCAGAAAGCTATCCAGCTTTCAAATTAGCTAGAATGACAATCATCATAATGACCTTACATACCGAAACGATAGCCTGGGATACTGAATTTGAAAATTCTCTCCTCATAGAAAGGTCAAAGCAGAAAGCAAGACCCTAAATAGGAGAAAAAACATGACACAAGCTCTACCTCTGATCCTGTTTAGCGCATAAAATTGACCAGAGACATCTGAGCAATTAGCGATGTAGCTTCCATGATCGCAAAAAGTTGATTTTTCATTGCGAGCAACTTCGTTGAAACTTCCTCCAAAGAGATATCCTCTTTCTTAGAAAGAAAGTCCTCAAAAAAATGACGGGAGGCTTGATGACGTATTTCTGTCTCATCCAGCCTCTTCCGTGCCAGCCCCAGCTCTGTAATAATATCACGTACATCCTGTATATCAGAAGGAAAGGAAAAAGCGCGCGCAACACGCTCATTGAAAGCTTTATAGCGCTCTTTGGCATTAGGTTCGCTATTTTTATACCCTTCCACAGATAAGGCTCCCAGAAATTGCATCATATGGCGTATGGGAGGTTCATCCGCACGGGCTCCATAAGCAATAACAACTTGATCATCTACCTGGACCATTGCACTTTCACGCGGAGGACTGGACATGTCGTCTCCCTGGTACCAAATAATAGTATTATCATCCGTGCCTGCAACAAAGCCCATTGCCTTTTCAAAAAAAGGGCCCTCAATACGCCGTGGTGGATTTGATGAAGACCCAGAAAAAAAATCACCTGATGCCGTTATAGCCGAAGCCGCTGCCAGAGAGGTATCAACAAGTTTGCTGATTTCGGAGCGTAACACCAATTCAAAAGAAGAAGCCGTCTCCTCAGCGCTTTCACTGATGAAAAATTCATTCGGCTCCCGCGATAGCGAATCAGAAGCCTTGATTCTCACTGTTTCTTGGGTACCGTCAGGTAGGTTCAGAAGGATATCAATCGACTGTCCAGGTGAGATGCTTGCCTCCCGGAAAGAAACGGTGAGTGTACGGGGAGATTCGGACGTTACAGAAGATTCATCAGTGAGCACACTATTCAACTGTCCTTTCATGTCGGCAACCCTGAACCCAAAAAGCATATCAGAAGCTTCTTCTGACAAGCTCACATCGCCGATAGCGGAACGCTTAATCATCAAACGGCCCAAACCGTCGACACCTCTGTCTGCTGCACTTCGTTCATGAATGAGTTGCTTCAGGCCGGCACGCTTGCCATCACCGTCAAAAAGCTGTTCAGAATTCTGAACCGGTTTCACATTTGATTTGCGCCCGGAAAAAAGATAGCGTCCATTTATCTCTCCATTCAGCAAGCCAACCATCTCCCCAAAAGCTGATTTTACCTCATGCTGAAAAGCCGTATATCGACCATCAATGAGAGAAAAAGGAGCACTGACCGCACCGGATTTTATATCTTCAGCAATCTTTTGTGCACGTAAAAGGGGTTTCTCAGCTATATCAAGGTACAAAACTGTGTCACGGATATTGGACTGGTAGCTTTTAATCTCACTGATTTCCGAACGAAATCCCAACACGTCAAGACGCACGTCATTAGGAAGATGTGCGTAGGTCGTGACACGTTTATTGGTGGATAACTGACGACTCAGCTCAAGCATGGTCTCACGCCCGCTGACAATGGATGAAATAAGGCCGCTGAGGCCCCCTAAAGATGAGACTGACATTATTTTTCTCCCCGTTTCAGATCTCCATAAGCTTTTGAAATAATTCTTCAACAGTGCGCAAAATACGAGCATTGGCAGAAAAGGCATTCTGCAGCAATAGTAATTGCCCTAATTCACGATCAAGATTAACACTAGAATCCTCATCAAAACGCTTTTGTAAAACATCATTAACAACCTTTTTCGAATTCAGTACCTGGCGCGCACTGAAAGAGTCCCTGGATTGAGAATCAATGATCTGGTCCAGATAATTTCCAATCGTTCCGCTGTAAGGTGCACCATTGAATTTGATGTGGATACCCATATCCGGCATTGAAGCTGAAAGCTTCGAGGCCAAGAAACGAGGCCGGGTAGGATCTCCTACAAGAGTGTTCAGATTTGGAGAAAAAACAACAAGCTTTGATAAATCCTTGTCCACATCAGGATTAAATGCAATCTGCTCGGCAAAACCGCGATGTTGCGGATATTTGTCGAGACGATCAGTATAGTAAGACCCTCCTTCACCATGGGTCACAAAAAGAGGTAATGCTGGATGCCCCGAGGCTAAACGGGTCTCTGTTACGTAAGCAGAAAAGGAGTTAATATGAGACAAACCCGAAACCCCTTCTCCACCAAGAAAACGGACAAGGCCGTCACCCTGGCTGAAAACGTCAACAGACTCACCAAGAAAACTATCTATTGTCTTCGCAGCAGAAAAAATACCATTCGAAAAATCAACAGCAATGGTTATATTTTCTTTTCCTTTCCCCTTTGTGTGATCATCAAGGAGACCTGCAGATGCAGGATCATCAACACGAATAAATTTCATCGCAGACGGTTTGTCATGGACTGAATCCGTGAAGGAAATCTGAAAATGATCCCCAGGGCTCAGAGTGGAAAGATCAACCTCAAACCCTTCCCTTTCTCCGATCGTGACAGGAGATCCTTTCACTTCCCTTTGGGAGAATGACGTAGCCAGCGCATAAGCAAGATCGTCCATCTGTTCCTGAAGTCTCGGCAAAATCTTGTCACGCAACATGGCATGTCCCGCGATTGCACCAGAACGCAGGACTCCGGGACGTAATAAATCAATCGAACCGCCGGGCCGATGCATATTGATTGAAGCTGTTCCGATTGTCCGCTGATTGGGATCCGTATCATAAGAGGACGCGAAACCAACCACACCATGATCGTCAAAGGAAAGGCGTGCTCCCGAATGATCAAAAAGAGAAATGCCACTGTCAGTGAATAATGACACGGATCCATTATCCTGCCCGAATACACGCACATCAATAAACTGCGCAATACGATCAATTTCTCGGTCACGGACATCCAGTATATCAGGAGATTTATCTGTACCCGTTGTCACCTTCAATATATCAATATTAACCTTTTCCAGTTGATTCAGGGCGTTGTTCAAATCTTTCACCGCTATGCCTATTGCCCGATTTGACCTAGAGCGCAATCGCTGAATCTCACTGGAAATCTGGTTGAGTTGCTGAGCCATGAGCTTCCCGGCATCAGCTACTTCCCGGCGCATAATAGCTGAACCGGGAGTTGCGCTCAGTCGCTCAAGAGCAGACGTAACCCGATGATAAACCTTGTTCAAAGATAGCTCACCATCGGGCTTTCCGAAGAGTAAATCAATCTGTTCCAACCCTTCTTTGACAACATTGGCGTAAGAGAGCTCCGTATTTGATGAGCGTAAATCTTCTTGCAAAAACTCATTGAGCCGACGAGAAACAGTCCCGGCGCGCACGGAAATGGCATCATTCGTGTTAAACGTCGATTCACGATTTAGAACCTTACGCGTATAACCGGGCGTACGCGCATTGGAAATATTGCGAGAAATGAGTTCAATTTCGTGTTCATTGACGTGTAATCCCGAGAGAGCTGATGTAAGGATGGAGGAAATACCCATAAAACTTTCCTTCTAAAATGGTGAAGCGCTCGGAAAGGAAACACACCAGAACGAGTCATTTTTTCCAAAATTCTAGCGGATCATATTCAAGGCCTCTTGTAACATCTCATTCCCTGTAGAAATAATCCTTGTGCCGGCCGCATAAGCTTGCTGTGTCACAAGAAGTTTTGTAAATTCATCTGCAACGTCAGTGTTAGACCCTTCAAGGGACTGCCCTTCAATCTTTCCTGAAGACCCAAAAAGAGCCTCTCCGCTCGAATCTGTTGCAAGAAAAGATCCTCCGTCAATCTTCTGCAAGCCATTTGGATTGTTAAAACTGGCGAGTGAAACCTCCGCAATAGACAATGACCGACCATTCGTATAAGAAGCCTGAATATGGCCATTCTCAGAAAGACCAATTTTGGTTAGCTCCCCTGCGGCATAGCCATCGTGACTAATTTCTGTCAGACGCGTCGTCCCTTTAAATGTGGAAAATTGTGACAAGCCCCCTCGCCCGTGATCAAACTGGATCCGCCCTATGCTAATCCCGTCTATCTCCATGTTCTTGATGATTGGGGTGCCAAAGGACGAAAGAAGATCACCACTGCTATCGAAAGTATAATCCATGCCAATATTTCGCCATACTGGCTCCTCTGGCCTCAGTGGATTTGACTGTTCTTTATAAAAAAGATTCCAGTTTCCAGGGTCTTCAGAGAGCTTTCCCCAACGCAATTGGAGATCGACTGGCTCACCGCTATCATTGAAAATTACAATGCTGCCGCCATCAATACTCTGATTCAGAAAAA
The DNA here is from genome assembly GCA_028599125.1 of Alphaproteobacteria bacterium. GTDB lineage: Bacteria > Pseudomonadota > Alphaproteobacteria > Rhizobiales > NORP267 > JAQRMX01. The sequence goes on from JAQRMX010000078.1 coordinate 4,758, forward strand.
TCTCTGTATCCTGATTGGTTACATACCCGTTCAGCGCTTCTTCCGGAATCGGACTGGCTGTTGTTATTCCAAGTTCAAGAGCACCTTCTCCAGACAGCTTGATGACATCCATATTGTTCGAGGCAACAATACGCACTCGTCCCCCTGCATCAAAATCTGCTTTCACACCAGCTAACCCCTGCAGAGACTGAAGGAGTTCATTTCGTACCCGAACACCACGAAGATCAATCAATTGCTTTTGTCCGTTCCCGACCGTAACTTCCAGCAGACCATTTAATCCGCTAATTTGCTCGTTTGATGATCGAACGATAGATTGCAAACCAAACAAGTTCGGTTGCACTGTGCCACTGATGATAATGTTTTTGTTGTTTTCCAGTGCAACGAGTGAAATATTACCTTTTTCATCATTAGCAGCATTAACGCCTACCAGGCCATCCAGAGCGCTTTCCAATTCATTGATCGTAGATATCTGGCTTGAACCGCTGCCAAAACTGATCCTGTTCTCGTTCGTTCCGGCACGAATGATGAGTATGTCGTTCTGAGACAAGCCCTGAGTTAACAAATTGATCTGGGGCTTTATCGTCTCCTGCTTGTCCAAGCCGACCGCAGCAAGGCCAAAGCCACTCAAATTAATCGTAACATCAGCATCGCTGGCTGTCAGGATAAGACGGTTATCCTCAGAATCAAAATAGGCACTAACATCATCACCCATTGCAGATGTGACGGCTTCGGCAATTTCTGCCCCGCTATTCCCCGATTGATAGTTCACAGTGATACCATTGACGGTGAAAAAGCCTCCTTTCTCACTCGTGTCGAATACCCCCTTACCTACAATAACTTGCGCCTGATCCGGTTCAAACATTGCACCGCTGCCTTTAATTTGTGCGGATAAATCATCATTAAAACTAATGCCGCCGATTGTTTGCGCCGGGTAATAGATCGGCTGCGTTGTCGGATTACTCCCGAAGGGACCTCTGAGAAATTCACTACCAGGCACATCACGATCCGCCGTTGCTGTCAGTGGAAACACCGCAAGATTGGCACGGTATATTACTTCCGTGGTACGACGTGCAGGAAGAAAGTCGTTACTGATCTTGATCACAGATGGCAAACTGCTTATTATGTTTCCGCTGATCGGATCCAATTCCCTCCCCTTAAGAAAATATCCTGCTCCATTTTTTAAAAACCCATTGCGATCAACCTCAAAATCTCCACGTCGAGTATAAAGGTTCTGGTCGGAGAAAAGAGTCTCTCCGCCAGCCCCTATGCTACTTTCTTCAACAATAAAGTAACCATCACCGCTGATGCCCATATGAGTTCCCACAGTCGAACCGGAAACTTCTCCCTGCACCCGATTGGTAGACCGTGTTTTTCCTTTAACGGAGCCGGCAACCTGACTACTTCCCTGTTCCTCATTGACGAGATCAACGAAATTCGTCTCATTCCGCTTGAACCCCAAAGTCTGGGAATTGGCAATATTTCCTGAAATTTGCTCTAACGCAAATGATTGCGTCCTCAAGCCACTAATTGCCGTGGTCATTGCACTAAAAATGCCCATCAATCTTCCCTTTCAAAATATATATCAACCTGACGTACCCTCCATGGGAGAAACGCATGTCTCGAGTAATTATTTAGCAAATTACAGGCCAGAGGGCCTTTTCCTCTCTTTTGGGGATAAACAAAATATATTTTCACAGAAAAGAAAGCACTCCGTAGGCAATTATGACCCGGCACCAGAAAAATATGCCGCATGACATATGCATTCTTGCCTGAAGCTTGCTCTGGCAAGAATCTACACCTACTCATCGCGTTATTTGCAGGCAAGCCGAAAATCCTATAGCGTTTTTAACTGTTCCAGGGTAATTTTTGCTCTGAGTGTGGGGTGTCAGTAAGCGGCATATGCCCATTCAGCGCCGCTTCATAAAAACTTGACAGAATTAATTTCCTCTTTTCAGGATAAATATGAGTCTCTCCGACAGCGTAGATGCCCTCTCTTCTTGTTTTAAATGCAGGAGTTTCGGCAATGGGGAGAGCTCCTTTCATACTTCGCTCTCACCTGTCTAGATACAGGCCCCCCAAATACAGCTCCAAGCTTTAGGTTTGGCTTTATAGCTCAGCAAAAAGAGCGCCTTACCCTGATCGTCCTGTTTTCCTGCAAAATATTGGCGTTAAACCCTCCTATCTCATTAGGAAAAACATCTGCAACATAGCCAATTAATATTGGCCATGTTGCAGGGTCATATGGAAAGAAAATCGCAAGAATACGCATCTCACCAATATTGGAAAAGGCAGCGCAAGCTAACGTCATGCTATCCTGACAGGATTATCTGTTTCACAGTATAAAATAGGAAAATACCTTCAAAAGCTCGAATGAAAGGGGGAGCGATCTGCACGGATTAAAAACTCCCTCAAAAATAGAGGTCATTATAATTAAAAAAATCGTGGCCGAAGATCATTCCCTTACTCCTTGAGGCCGCGCGGCCTCAAGGAGTAAGGAACTGTTTTTATCCGGTTCATATATAAAAAATTGCATCAAAAAAGATAGTTTTTTCAGGAAAGATATCAACCAGCTTCCGATCATTCACAACCGGAAAAAAAGAAATACCATAGGGCTAAAGTCTCTGGGTAAAGCACTAGACACTTCCCACTGTTCGTTTCAAGAAAATCAATCAGATCCAACTAAAAAACAGAAAACAGGTCCGCAAGGTCTCTCTTAAAAACTGCTCCTGCACGGCAGTGCCATCCGCTTCCCTTGCTACCCTGAACCCCCGAGAAACAAAATAAATGAAAAAATTCTTCAGGAAGTCCCTTCCAGGGTCCCCTGAGCGCACAAAAATTCTGAAAAAAAACACTCAACACTGCCGCACAGGTACATGGACAACAAGGCCATCCCATTCATTACACACATTCATCTGACAGCTTAGCCTACTCGTTTCGCGGACGTCAAAGGCAAAATCAAGCATATATTCCTCCATATCTGAAGGACCCCCGGTCTTATCTGCCCATTCCTCACCGACATAAATGTGACATGTTGCACAAGAACAGGCCCCGCCACATTCAGCATCAATACCGGGAATTCTGTGACGTATCGCAGACTCCATCACGGTTAGGCCGTCCACAGCCTCAACACGAATGCGAGTACCATCCGGCTGAACAAAAAAAATCTGGGCCATCTACATCCCTTTTACCCAGTTAAGAAAGCAGAAAAACAACGCCCATACGCCATTTCTAGAAACAGAAAGACTCCAAAAAAATACAGGCCCCCCCAGAAATACAGGCCCCCCAGAATAGAAGGACAAAAATCTGCTCCCTATGCCCCCCCTGATTACCTCAGGACCATGTCGCGTGTTGTATCCAAACACCCTCTCTTTCGTCAAGCCCAACATATAAATTTATCGCTAAAGACCAAATTAGGATCGAAAAGCCATTCTTCACGGAGACTCTTTGAAAATTATCCCCGGACCCTGTTCAGAGTGACATGAAGCATGAATGAAAAAGAAAGCCGCACAGATATGAACATGCTTGCTACGAAAAAGCTTATTTTCTGTTTTTTCTCAAAATACATTTTCAAAAAAGCTCAAGAGAAAAAGCATGCCCAAACGAACAATAAAGGTAAAACACATAAGAATAATTGAATCAGGGTGCCTCGAAAACAAGAAACTTCTTTGAGAGAAAAACACCCCTACTTCCCGATTGGATACAGTCTTCATCCCTCCCACGGACAAACATTATCCTGAATAAAGTCCGCCACGTCCTGCTCTTCTTTCCTTGCCCTGCACAAAAATCTTCAAATTACAAGATAAATTATTGATAAAATTACTTTTTTCTGGAACATTTAAACATTATCTTAATAAGAAAAATAAAAATCTCTATTAATGAAGCATGTCCATACATAAATTCTTCAACCCAATGAGGCACCATCTGTATCCGCGTAACAGAAAAAATGCAGGCAGGAAAGGGAGTTAGGCAAATTAACCCAACCGGGCTAAAGATGTTGCTTTCCTGTTGCCCCCCTTTCTTGTATGCTCACATGGTAAACAGAATGTTAAAAAGATACAGCAGGTACCGGCACACGGGGCATTAATTCACGTAAAAAGGGAAGAATAAAGAGCAAAAACAGAAGAAAATGAAGGTCAGAAAAAATATAAGGGCAGACATATTCGAATGATTTTTTGTCCTGAACTATGGCCTTTCACCGCTAAAATCAGGTCCCTGAAGTCAGGGGTACCTAACCCTTACTAAGCAAGTGGCCGCATGAGGATACAGCTCAGAAGAGACAGAGAGAGTCATGGGATGAACAAAATGCAACAATCCTTAAAATCTGATAAAGAGACTGGAATAAATTCAAAGGAAAAGAATGCAGGGCCAGAATCTGTTGGCTCTCAGACGAGACCTAACGATGCATCTTCAGCTTGTCATAGCTCAGGAACACCAGAAAAAGCGGCGCGTGAGGCCGATATTGACCGTGCAGCCAATGCTCTAGAACAGGCCATAGCTGCAGCCTTTCAAGGTAGTGGCGCGTTATCAACTAACAAAGCTTCTTCAAAAGAAACCATTGCCAATATGCTGCCGGACAAAGTTGCTGTGGCCAATACAACACCGGACAAAGCGGCCCCCAAAAAGGCCGGTACAGTGCCAGACAAAGTCTCTGCGGCCAATAATGCGGATCAGTCAGAACCGCAGCGTAAAGAAAATAAAATCCCGCTTTCTCCTCGGAATGCAGCAGGAATCAAGTTTGTTTACCCGCCTTATACAACCTTTGAAAAGGTTTCAAAAAAGGAAGCAAGAGCGAAAAATAAAGAAACACCCCCTTCTCCTGCTGTCAAAAATCAGGAAAGAAAAGCAGCACCTCGTGAAATTGAGGCACTGAAACAGGAAACGATTGAAAAATCGGAGGCAAGAACTCGCATTGCCCGTTCAGGTCCAAAGCTTGAAGTGTCGGTCAATGATGCTCATGAGAAAGCAATTCATCTGCTTCACTCGCTAGAGCAACGTTCAACAAAATTGCCCTTCCGACTCGCACTATCTTTTTCTCTTCTCTGGCTTGCCGGCGGTCTTGCTTATGGCTGGGGGATCTATCAGGGCATGGATACCGCAGCCAGCATTTTCAAATCACCAGAACTCATCATGCTAATTGCGTTGATCGCGGTTCCTATCCTTTCATTTTTCACTCTAGCAGTCTTGATCGCCCGCGCACAGGAAATGCGGGCTATAGCTTCATCTATGGCGCAAGCAGCAATAAATTTCACAAAGCCGGAGACAATCGCCAGGAATGAAATCGCCTCCGTTGGACAGGCCGTCCGGAGAGAAGTCGCAGCGATGGGCGATGGAATTGAACGAACAATCGCACGTGCAGGTGAATTGGAAACTCTTGTGCAAAACGAAGTTTCTACGCTGGAAAGATCTTATAGCCAAAACGAAGTGCGGTTACGCAGACTGATTGATGAACTGGGAATGGAACGTAAATCACTTCTTGTCAGCGCTCAGAAAGTGCACCAGGAGATTTCTCAGATTCATGAAACACTCAATCACGATCTAGCAAATGTAGCAGAACATGTCTCACGAACTGTTTCTGTTGCAAGCGAAAAAATCAGTAAATCAATTGAAGAACGTACAGCACAGATCACATCCGCTGTCGCGACGAGCGGTCAAAGCGTAGACGAAGCTCTGCTTTCACGGGGAACTGCCGTTGTTAACCAGCTCGCTGGCAAAAGTGCTGAAGTCTCCCGGGAACTTAAAACAGTCAGTGAGAATATTGAGCACAATCTTACAAAAAGCGGAACAACTTTATGCGAAATCATCACCGCAACAATCGGGAATATTTCTGAAAAGCTTGATGAAAAAAACGTATTTTTATCTGACACAATGCAGAAAAAAGTTGAGCAGCTTGGTACCATACTCTCTCAGCAGACTGATTTGTTGAACGATATATTCTCCCGTCGGGCCCCCGATATCACGCGTAAAATCGTGAAACAAGTCAGCGAGATAGATTCCACCTTAGAATATCAGATAGAAAGAATGAACAAACAGGTTGAGCTGATGTCCAGTAAAACCAAAGAAAACTGCAAAGTGCTCTCCAATCAGTCAGATATGATTGATCAAGTTGTGTCACAACGTAGCAAAGAGCTGATGGAAGCAATCACGAAAAGTTCTGTCACCGTTACAGAAGCCCTCCTTAATCGTGGAACCGAAGTACATTCCGCCTTCAGGGAGCAGATAGATAAAATGGAAAAAATGTTCCATCAAGAGGGATCAACCCTCGTTGGACAACTTGTCTTTCAATCAGATAAATTTGAAAAATCTATCTCTTTTCATGCAAATTTCATTGATGAAACAATAAACAAAAGAGTAGAGCCGCTTAACCAGGTTCTCGTCAGTCAAATAGAAGATTTTGATAAACTCCTGAATGAGAAAATGGTGAATCTCCTTGAAGGGTTTACACAAAAAAGCAAAGAAATAAGTACTATACTTGAATCTCGGAATGAAATGGCAACGGATTGGATTGACGTTCAATCAAACAAAATCGGGGATCTCATATCCCAACATTCCAATAATATTATGGAACAAGCTTTCACCGTTGTTCAGGAAATTGATAATACCCTTGGGGCACGGGCTGAGACGCTCATATTACGTGCAAGTGACATCAGTCAGAAAATCGAAAATACACTAGGGACCCGAACTGAAGCGCTCATGTCATGTGCAAGTAAAACCAGTCAGGAAATCGTAGATACACTAGGGGCACAGACTAAGGCGCTTATGTCGTATGCAAGAAAGGCCAGTCAGGAAATCGAAACCACATTAGGGACGCGAACTGAAGCGCTTATGTTGTGTGCGAACAAAGCCAGTAAGGAAATCGAAACCACACTGGGAACGCGAACTGAAGCGCTTATGTCATGTGCGAACAAAGCCAGTAAGGAAATCGAAACCACACTGGGAACGCGAACTGAAGCACTTATGTCGTGTGCGAACAAAGCCAGTCAGGAAATCGAAACAATACTGGAGGCACGAACTGAAGCGCTTATGTCGTGTGCAAATAAAGCCAGTCAGGAAATCGAAATCACACTAGGAGCACGAACTGAAATACTTATGTCGTGTGTCAACAAAGTTAGTCAGGACTTCAGTGATACACTTGATACACAAACCAGAACGTTTGTATCGTGTGCAAGTAATGTCGGTCATATTCTTGGTCAGCAGGTCAGTGAAATGGAAGAGACTATCGCCACGGACATCAAGAAAAGCACAAAAAACTTCATTGAGCATGCGAATGAAGCAGGAAGGAGCATTGATAGACAAGTTGTGACTGTTACCGATAAAATTAAGGAAGCTGGAGGCATGATGAACCATCTTCTTCTCCAGCACCAGGAAAGCATGGTGCTGCAATTTGCGGAGAGAAGTGAAAAAGTCATAGAAACCCTATCAGATCGCGAACAGAAAATTGCTGAAGTGCTCTTACTCTCAGGCGATGCATCAAGCAGAAATTTGGAGAAGTATCAGGAACAGCTCGTCTTCTCTGTACAAAAAACAATGGATGACGTCGGGGTTCGTCTTGAAAATCTTCTGGAGCGTATTAATAAGAATGGTGAAAATTTGCAAGACGGCATTTCATCCGCAGGACAGAACCTTAGAGTTGCCTGGGGTGATCTGGAAAAATACTCAGGAAGCCTTCAGGAAATTGCAGGAATTATCGTTGAAAAAAGTGAATTGACCGGAGAACAGGTTACTTCCCAGATGAACGCCCTACGGCAGGTCTCAGATTCCGTTGCGCGTGATGTCTCCTCTCTTATTTCCCGCTTTGAGGGACAGGGTAATTCGCTTTCAAAAGCCATGCAGCTCATTGAAAACACAAACCGGAAAATTGAGGATAGTTTCCTCGTACACCATGAAAAACTTGATGATGCGTCTGTTGCGCTTGTTAAAAAAGCTGAAGACATGGATGGTCTCATGCAAACTTTCACAAAAGTCATACACACAGCCCTCTCGGAAGCAGAGGCACAGGCACATAAAGTCACTAATTCTCTCAATCAGGTCGCCGTGCAATCCTCTAAGGTTATACAGGAAGAACATGATCAGCTCCTTGCTACTGCAGGAGAAAGTATGGCTGATGCAAATGAGGTCATAAAGCGCCGCTATGGCGATGTTCAATCTAATCTTGAAACTGTCCTGACCGATATTCGTGCACGCCTTCATGAAATGAGTCAGGGTGTTCAGAAAGCAGCTAAGCAACTCTTTGAAGATGTAGAATCAGTTCATCATGAGCTAAAGGGAAGCATATCAAAATTGCCGGATGACGCTAAAGAAGCGTCTGATTCCATTCGCCGTCTCGTTAGTGGTCAGGTCCACGCTCTTGATGAATTATCTGCAATCGCCTCACGGCATGGCGGTGGATTTGATATAACAAAGCCTGTAGAAGAAAAGGCACAGCCGCTAAAGGCAGATACACAACCAGTAAAGGCAACATCACAGCCAGTAAGAGCCGAATTGCAACCAGCAAAGGCAACATCACAGCCAGTAAGAGCCGAATTGCAACCAGCAAAGGCAACATCACAGCCAGTAAGAGCCGAATTGAAAAAAATAAAAGAAGAAATGGAACAATTAAGAGCAAAGCAATCTGGACCCGTAGAGCAAAAAGTAGAACAAAAAGAAAAGAGTAATGATTTTTTCTTTCATAAAACCCGTGAAGATATATTTTCTTCTCCAACAAAAAATCCCTTTTGGTCTCCCAGATATGAGCCTGAAGATAAACACGTCTCCACAACAGATATAGAAAGACGCTCACCCAGAGAGAAAATAACCAAGGAAAATATCGGTAACGGTAAGCTTGCTCCTGAAATAGAAACAGCTAATTATTCAGATAAATCAGTCATGGGAGCAAAGTGGAGCCTGCCGGAATTACTGGCGAAGGTCAGACATGATGAAGAAGTAGGCGCAGACCTCTCTCTTTCTCCTTTGAAAGAGAATAAAATAGAAACAACCGAGGGTAGTGAATCACTGAATCGTGCACCACGACATATGCTTGAATCTTTAAATTCACTGTCCGTTGACCTCGCTCGTGCTCTCAATGAAGTGCCTG
>JAQRMX010000079.1 GCA_028599125.1 Alphaproteobacteria bacterium
CCTTCTTCACAGAAGAAACCTTCGCTACAGACGGCATACGGGAAACAACAGCCTTCTTCACAGAAGAAACCTTCGCTACAGACGGCATACGGGAAACAACAGCCTTCTTCACAGAAGAAACCTTCGCTACAGACGGCATACGGGAAACAACAGCCTTCTTCACAGAAGAAACTTTTCCTACAGTAGATAAATTACGAGCCGTCACAAGCTTCCTGGTAACAATTTTCTTGTTTCCCATACTCCGTGTGGAATTGATTGCTGGCTTTGCAGTAGAAGCTTTCCGAACAAGAGATTTAGGTACTAACAACTTTTTCTCGGAAATCAACTTGGCTGCTTTCGCTTTAGCCACAGGCTTCTTAGAAATACCCTTCTTTATAGAGACCATAAAGGAACCCTCTCACAATTTAACAGATCACATCCAAATTCAACACATCAACAACACACGCACAAAATAGAGAGCCTCTGTCACAAAAGATCTAAAGCCCTGAAACTGTTGAATTGTGCCGTTATGATTCTTAATAATTTCTCAGCAGCCGCCTCAATGAGGCAGAACTATCGCTAAAATCCGTGACTTCGAGTGCCTGTTTCAGTGAAATTAAAGAGGCTTACTCCAGACGGATATATGAACCAAAATGATCAGAAAATCATCAAGTATAGACCTCATTATTTCATAATAACATATTGAAATATATTGTTTTTATAATTCATCTGTCATAGACAGGAGGGTAGCATCAGTCATTTACTTTATACAGGTGGAAATCAGCAGGATAATGCTAAAATGTCACAGACATCAACATTTTCTGCTAGGAAACATAATACACAAAAAAAACACCGATAAAGGAACAGAAGAGATGTCAAATGGAAGATAAGACCCTTTCCAGCCTATCCAGAAACGAATAAAAAAGATATCGGAAAAAGAAATAAACGCCCTTTCAGAAACAGGCAACACACGAAAGACAAGCTCAAGAAGACGTGCATAGCGCAAATTCAAACACCAGAACGCACACCTGCACTATACTTGGACCGCTCCCTGACAATTCAGAGAAACCAAACAGATGAAAAGTCGGGTCATCACAACGGCAGACTCAAAAGAAAAATTTCAGAAAGAATCTTCTTCTCTTTTAGACTCATCTGAAAGAAAATAAAAAGTAGACTTCCAGATAACCTCTCATGATAGAAAAATATGAAAATTCATTGCAGCATCTCTCAGAAAGGGATTTCGTCGTCCATATCTTCGTTGCTAATGCCCCTGGAGGGAATCTGTCCCTGTTCATCAGAATGTTTCACGCCTCCAGAAGGTACATACCCCTCTTCCTGGCGACCGCTTAACATAGTCAGGTCTGACTTAAACCCCTGCAGTACAACCTCTGTCGTATAACGATCCTGACCACCCTGATCCTGCCACTTGCGTGTCTGAATCTGACCTTCAAGATAGACTTTCATACCTTTTTTAAGATATTGCTCAGAAATCTTGCAGAGCCCTTCGTTAAAAATCACAACGCGATGCCATTCAGTTCGCTCACGCCGCTCGTTCGTGTTTTTGTCACGCCACCTTTCGGTAGTAGCAATTGAAAAATTGGCAACAGGACGACCGTCCTGCATCTGACGCAACTCCGGATCAGAACCCAGATTACCTACTAGGATAACTTTATTGACCGAACCCGACATCTCACTAAACTCCTTTCTTCTTTCTCTCCTGCAGATGGAATGGACACCCTGTTTGCTAAAATTCACTTAAAGTATCTACTACGACAGATATTTCAGGACTATAGTTACACCACTTGAAAAATAAATCGAAAAGCCCTAATCTTATAACGTCAGTTTTGTCCTGTTCTTTCATTCATATTTCTGCCAATGACTTTTTTTCTCAAAAAGGCCACTCCCTTCTCTTTCACTGGGGCAGATCGGCCCCTTGGAATAGCAGATGTCCTTTCCGGATAAAATGATCAGCATACATGGCGCGCGCACACATAATCTCAATAATATTGACCTTTCTATTCCTTGCAACAAATTAGTAGTAATAACCGGTCCCTCAGGCTCAGGAAAATCATCCCTCGCATTTGATACAATCTATGCGGAAGGGCAGCGCCGCTATGTCGAATCTCTTTCGCCCTATGCCCGCCAATTTCTGGAAATCATGGAAAAACCAGACGTGGACCAGATCGATGGGTTATCTCCTGCAATCTCAATTGAACAGAAAACAATCTCCCACAATCCACGCTCAACAGTCGGCACTATCACAGAAATCTATGATTATGTAAGGCTTCTTTTCGCAAGAACGGGCATCCTACATTCCCCGGCAACAGGGAAGCCTATCAAGAGCTGGACCGTAACACAGATGGTTGATAAAATCATTAGTCTGGAGAAAGGGACACGTCTCTTACTCCTTTCTCCCGTTATACGCGGACGCAAAGGTGAGTTTCGTAAAGAATTTGCGCATTTTATGAAACAGGGGTTCCAACGCGTTAAAATTGACGGCTTTCTATACGAAATGCCTGATATACCTGCCCTAAATAAGGCCATCAGACATGATATTGATGTGATCATAGACCGGATCGTTGTACAGGACAACATCGCAGAAAGAATGGCCGACTCTCTAGAAACAGCCCTTAAGCTCAGTGATGGTATTGCCATTGCTGAACTTGCAGATGAAAAAGATCCTCTGAAAAAACAAATCATTTTTTCTGAAAAATTTGCCTGCCCGGAATCCGGTTTCAGTCTCGTTGAAATTGAACCTAAGCTCTTTTCTTTCAATAGTCCATTTGGCGCTTGCCCGGGTTGTAACGGCATTGGGACAAAGGTGACAATAGATCCCGATCTGGTGATCCCCGATAAAAATGCAACGCTGGAAGATGGAGCGATCACACCTTGGGTCCTGCACTCTTCATCTCGTTATTTGCAAATCCTCAATGCCCTCACTGAACATTTTGGGGCAAAAAATACGGACAAGTGGAAAGACCTTCCCCCTGAACTACAGCACATCATCCTTTATGGCGCAGGAAAAAAATCAGGCAATTTTCTGTATAATGAAAAAAGAAAAAGAAACAAAAAATCACAACCCTTTGAAGGAGTTATCAATGAGCTGCAAAGGCATTGTAACGAAAATCACTCAGAGGGAAAACGAAGGGAAATCAGAAGATTCCAGAAAACACAAAATTGCCCGGACTGTAACGGTCACCGCCTGAAACCGGAAGCCCTCTCTGTTAAATTGGACGGGATGCATATCGGCGAGGTATGCCAAATGTCAATTTCACAGGCCCAAGAATGGTTTAGGAAATTACCAGAAAATCTGACACGAAAACAGAAAGAAATTTCAAAACTGATCCTAAAGGAAATCCAGGAGCGTTTGGCTTTTTTAAATAATGTAGGTTTGCCCTATCTCACTTTGTCACGAAATTCAGGCTCTTTATCAGGAGGGGAGAGCCAGCGCATTCGTCTTGCTTCTCAGATAGGCTCAGGACTGACAGGTGTGATCTATGTTCTGGATGAACCGTCTATAGGATTGCATCAGCGTGACAATGCACGTTTGATCAAAACGCTTGAAAACCTCCGTGAACTAGGAAATACAGTCATTATGGTAGAACATGATGAAGAGGCAATCCTCGCTGCTGATCATATAATTGATGTCGGACCATTTGCAGGAATACATGGGGGATGTATCGTTGCCCAAGGGTCTCCCCTTGAGATCAAAAATAACCCTTCCAGCCTCACAGGCCAGTATCTCAGTGGTATCAAAAATATTCCATTTCCTGAGAAATACCGTAAAAACAAAGACAATCTTACCATTCAGGTCATTGAGGCAAC
>JAQRMX010000008.1 GCA_028599125.1 Alphaproteobacteria bacterium
TCAACAGCATGTTATTAGGGGCTTAGCACTCCGCCAGGGGCTGAACAGTATGTTAGGGTCTAACACTCGTGGAGGAACTCAACAGAATGATAAAAAACATCCTTTTCACTTGGTTCCGGTTGGCTCGCATTTCCCTATGTGCTAGACTTCCCCATAACTAATGACGATCGTAGGTGGTGTTCCGGTTGGCTCGCATTTCCCTATGTGCTAGACTAGAATAGTTGATGACTATTGGAAATATCATGTTCCGGTTGGCTCGCATTTCCCTATGTGCTAGACTGGGGGCCCTCTCACCGCCGTGGGTGTCCCGTTCCGGTTGGCTCGCATTTCCCTATGTGCTAGACTGCAAATAATGATGCTAATCCTACTTCGGGCGTTCCGGTTGGCTCGCATTTCCCTATGTGCTAGACTTAATTTTAAATTTAGAAAGGTAAAAGATGTGTTCCGGTTGGCTCGCATTTCCCTATGTGCTAGACTGGAATCTTATAAAAACACAAGATTTTTATTGTTCCGGTTGGCTCGCATTTCCCTATGTGCTAGACTAATAAATTCAAATTACGGTTGGTGTCTCTTGTTCCGGTTGGCTCGCATTTCCCTATGTGCTAGACTAAAATTTCACAACTTCATAAAGATCCACCTGTTCCGGTTGGCTCGCATTTCCCTATGTGCTAGACTTTTGATTTGGATTTGCAAACCGAAATTTATGTTCCGGTTGGCTCGCATTTCCCTATGTGCTAGACTTATACAAGTTAAACTATTAGTGTTTATAAGGTTCCGGTTGGCTCGCATTTCCCTATGTGCTAGACTACAATAGCGGATAACTCTTTGAAATAAAAGGAGTTATCCGCTTCCGCTTCGTCAAAAAATGGCGAATTTTCAAAAAAAGATCAAACTTTTGGGACGTTTTTTGCACGATTTTTTGGCTTTTGCCTGTGAAGAAAAGCATGGGTTCATACTGTCTGCCCGTAAACATGATGATATGCACCTTTGCTATAGAGGAAAATAGCGGCGTTGACCTCGTTTGTCTTGTCAAACGCACTATTATAGCCTTAAAATCAGCGTAGAAGACAAAAAATGTGATATTTTTAAAATTAATATTAAGATGAATTTTGAGCCGTCCGTTGCGGAACTTGCCTGCCGCAGACGGCTCCTTTTTGGAGCCGACAGGTAATTTAAACAAGATAAAACGCTGCGAAACAAGATATTCCGATAGATGTAAGGTGTGCGAGAGGCTCCTGCTGATGTGTGACACTGAAACACTGGCTACGGGCTTTTGATACTGACCCTGATGCGGCCCCCGGAGAACAGGTTGCGGGATTAAACAGCTAAAGGTCGACTTTGATGATGCCGAATAAATCCATGTTGTGATGAAAAATCCATAAAGTGAATGAAGGGACAAACCTGAATGAAAAACTATCCGGATACGATGATCGCCTTTCTGTCATAGTATGAAATACGCAGCCTTCTTTTGGGAGGGGCCGGAAAGAAAGCTTAATGATTACAGATTGAAGGGTGCCTGCATTAAAGGCTTTTTGGTGTCTTACGGCTATGTTTGATTACAGGCGTGAGGCTATTTTCCCTTCCCTCTTCTCTCTTTATGACGATTCAGGCAACAATTTATATTGATTTTCACATCCATCCGAGCCATCTTGAAGAGGCTTACGAAGGGGGGGCCTTAGTCGACAGAGGTTCGTTGAAGCCGGTGAAAGCAGGCCGGTAGCGGGTCTGACTTATGAGACGGTGGGATTATTCCGGAGCGTGTGCGTTTGTATATGGCAGTCGTGCACGGAGTTGTGATCGCGTGTTGCATCCTTGTTTGCTATGGGTGCAGAGCCAGGTATAAAGGATCCAATAATGCTGATCGGACAGAAGCTATGGGGTTTTCTGAACCCTGGTGATACTATCTCGGTTGTGGCTCCATCTTCGCCGCCTTTGAACCCAGCAAAAGTTTTTGATTTCCTCAGGAGCTATTTCGCTAAAACACCCTATGAATTATTTATTCCCGAAGGGCTCATTGAGCCCACCTATCCTCTTAATGAGGCAAACAGCATTGAGAAGCGTGCCGGTTTCATTGAGGAGGCCCTCCATTCTGATGCCAAGGCTATCTGGGCACTCCAGGGAGGAGGGTGGGCCATGGATATCTTACCCCTTGTGGAAAAGATGGCCATTCCGGAAAGGGTCATTCCTCTCATTGGGTATGGCGATATCTCGGCGTTGCATGTTTACCTCAATTCTGTCTGGCATTGGCCTACATTGCATGCCCCCACGCTGCATGCTTTTGAAACCGAGCTACCGGGGGCTGCTTCTGATGATGATAAGCAGAGCCATACCGGGATCAATGATGTTCTTGATGTCCTGTCCGGTAAAATCTCCCATCTCAGCTATGAACTTAAACCCATCAATGCCTCTGCGAAGGTAGAGGGGGAGGTGGCATGTACCTATATTACCGGAGGAAATTCATTTGTTTTGTCTGCGATGAACGGTTCTGGTCCTTTTCAGCCTCAGGTTGACGGCGGTATTTTGTTCATTGAATCAGTTGCGGCGATTCCAGGCGTTTTCTCACGTCTCATAAACGGGATTAAGTATGGAGAGATTAGCCAAAGGGTCAAAGCCGTCCTGTTTGGTGATCTTGTCAATGAGGTGGGCACGCCGAATCTGCCTCTCATACAGACCCAGTATGATTTCCTGATTGCTCGCTTTAGTGAGGCCTTTGATGAGCGCGGTATTCCTGTTTTACAAGCTAAAAATCTTTTTGGTCATGGTCCGATCAACAAGGTTTTGCCATTTAATACGCCGGCGACGATCCAGCTTGGCTCCTTTCCTGTCCTAAATGTCAGCATTAACGGGTAATTCTTCCGGTTGCAAATGGCCTGAGGAGAGAGACTTTACGGAAGATCCAGCCTTTTCCGGTCTCGCTCTACTCTTACGGGCATCAATTCTTACGGGCATCAATTTCTCTTTTGAATGTAATGTCAGTGGCGTGGGTCTTCGTGGAAGCTTCATTGCGGGGTAGGGGAGAAAGGTTTGCACGAATGCTTTCATGATCTCCTTCTTTCTTCTCTCTATCAAACCCATCTTTTCTCCCATTCAGTTTATTCAGAATCGAAAATTGAGAGAATTACAAAAAATTATATACATGAAGCATAAAATTCTGACTATGCGGGTGATGATTTCGGTTTGGTATCTGCTTCGGAGGCTGGGCCCTTCCGATATTGTGAGGTGTTGTTTTTTGCGGTAAAACTCAGTTTTCTCTTCCGGGAAGGAGGGTGCTCTGTTTTTTGAGCTGGTATCTAAGGGAAGATTATACTCCTCTTGGAAGCAAAATAGTATACGGATCCGGCTTGCTTTCAGGTCGAATATCAAGAAAATAATTGAAGGTAAAACGATGGAACGAGGCGAAAGCCTTTTCTTCTACCTTTTCCCCGGAACGCTCCTGAGTATTTCCCGGCTTTTCCAGAATCTCCTGTCCGAAATCGTCAGGGAGGCACGTCTGGTTTGGTATTTTGTCTTTCCGTAACACTCCTTTCAGGGCCTCTCTTGCTTTGCCGGGAGAGCAAGAAGGCTCTTGAGGGATCTTGGTTCCAGTTTTCAGACGCCCTCCTTCATTCTTTATCAGAGGCTTTGTCTCAGGGAAGAATTTATCCGTTAATGCTGACATGCAGTGTAGGCGATGAGCCGAGCTGAAGAGCAGCAGGGGTGTTGAATGGCAAAACCTTGTTGACTTTACCATGGCCGAAGAGATTTTCTGCCTTCAGGACGGGGATATTGCGTTTATCAAGGGCCTCGCCAAAGCTTCGAAGAAGGAAATCATACTGGGTCTGTATAAGGGGTGGATTCGGTCTACCCCCACGGACAATGAAATCACCGAAGAGGACGGCCTTGACCCTTTGGGTGATATTCCCGTATCTGATGCCATTGAGTATGCGTGAAACTATTCCCGGATCTATTGCAATAGACTCAATAAACAGGATGCCACTATCAGCTCTAGGCTGAAACGAACCGGATCCGTTTGTAGCGGAAAGGATGAGAGAATTGCCGCCTGTGATATAGGTACATGTCACATCTCTTGCTTCCTTTGCTGAGTTGTTGAGGGGCTTGAGCACGTAACTGAGACTTGTCGTTTTACCTGTCAGGGCGTCAAGGACTTCAGATATCTTGGTCTGGTTCCATGCGACATCAGAAAGGATATCCCCGTTGGCTCCAAGCGTAGTGGTGTGTAATGTAGGCCAATTCCATACGGAATTGAAGAAAACATGCAAGGCTGTGACGTCACTATAGCCAACGATGGGGATGACTCTCTTTGGCATTGTCATTTTTTTCAAGAGAGGTAAAAGTTCCATGCCCCATCCTCCACCTGAGGTGGCCCAGATAACTTTTGCATCAGAATTCAGGGCTTCCTGGATGAAGTGAACGCGTTTCTCTATGGTATTGGCCTCTTCAAGTGGCCAGGTTGGATCTGTAAGACCTTCAGGGATGTGTAATTTATAGGGTGTATTTTTGAAATATTCGCGTTCAAGCCCGAAAGATCTTTCCGGGTTCGAAGGCGGTGAAGATGGAGCGATCACCGAAATGGTATCGCCGGGCTTTAGAAAAGCCCAAACTTTTTTTCCAATCAGCATTTTAACATCCTCTAACTGAAACTTGTATCCCCGGAAGACAAGAATAAATCGTTCCCACTATGCTTTAATAACATTTCAACTATGCACGTCTGTTATCGGAGTTATGCATGCTGTCATGTTCCTAATTTTAGCATTGAGAATTACTTCATTTTTCACGAATTGACTCATTTTTAATTATGTAAAGCTGAAAGAACATAATTAATGAAATAATAAGATTTTTCATCTCTGGTTCTGATCTGTCTCCAAATGTCTCCCCTGTTGGTTTTTTCGAGGGGACTGACCTTCATAGAAAAGAGAAAGGGGCATATTGCTCCAGACTTGATTTTCCACGGGCTCAGCGACCGTTTATTGAAACAGAATGTCTCTTACCGAAACGAAAATCAACACTGAATGTTGAGTTGGAGGGAGTTCTCTGGATAAGGGAGGCAAACAAATCATCATTTAATTTGAACTTACGGGAGTTTTATCAGGATGGTACCAATGAAGATTGCTTGTATTTTTTCCGGAAGACAGGAAATCAGAGGGGGCCCTTCATGCCGATAGAAGGTAGACAGGCTTTGGAGAGAGACATTTCCGGGCCGGAGAGGGCAAATAACACCAGAACCGATGATAATAAGCCATGTATCTTTATAAGTCAGATAGAAATGGAAGGTGTACACTCCGTTTCGAGAAATCTTCTTTCCCGGGAAGTAATTTCTTTCGTTGATCGTTGTGTTTCGAAGGAAGAGATCGCGGATATTTTGAAAATTATCACGAAGTACTATTTATCACGAAGTACCATGTTGATTCTGGCTTTGTGACGACGCGCACTTATCTGGAGGAACAGAGTCTGGATAAGGGCATTTTAAAGGTTTTTATTCTTGAAGGGTTAGTTGAAGGGCTTTACGACAAGGAGAGTGAAGAGGAATTGGGGGCCCTCAATATTTTTCGAATCAGAAAAGGCGATGTTCTGAACATGCGGAATGTTGAGCAAGGTCTGGAACACTTCAACCGCATGAAGTCAGCTAAAGCACGTGCCGGGATTATTCCCGGTAAGAAGGATGCTTCAAGTAAGATTTTGGTTACGATGGTGCATAAAAACCGTCTGAACCCGTATCTGAAATTTGATAACAGTGGAGATGATTTAACAACCGGATCCAAAATCATTACGATTGGTCTCAATGTTCATGATTTTTTGTGTCAAAGAGATATGTTTTCTTTTTCTATAAAAAGGAACCTGGATTATTTTGACGAGCGCAAAATCAACTCAAAATTTACGGCTAGCTATGATATTCCCTGGTCCTATTGGAATATTGGTATTGAGTCGTATGTTCATAGGGAAGAGTCCTCGGTTTGGGGATCCGTTTCGAAAATTTTGAGCCAAGTTAACTTGGGAGAGACTTCAGCATATGTAAAGAAGATGATTTTACAAAATGCTCAGGGCAAGTTGATTCTTAAAGGGAATTTGGTGAGGAAGTGGAAAGGCAGTTTCCTCAATGAGGTGCCGATCCAGCTTTCAACTTTCAGTAGGTATCCGGGGACGTTATCAGCTGATGTTAGCTATCTTTTTGAGAACAAATCTTATTTGTCTCTTAATACGTCTTTTCCCGTGGGCCTGTTAACGAATTCGAAATTTGAACCGGTCCTTCTTTTTGATAATTATCCTGACCAGCACTACACTCTTTTGAATTTATCAGGTTCATGGCGGACTGCTTTATCCAATAAGGGAGTAAATTATATGCTGAATTTTGTCGGTCAGTATTCTGACAGTCATTTGTTTAGCGATGATTTAATAACGGTTACATCCAAGAGTGCGGTTATTGGTTTCAACGGTTTGTCTTTGAGTCGTAATTCTGGCTTTTACGCCAAGAACATACTTTCTTTTCCCACTTTAAGTACGAAACTTCCGGGGAAGGGGGTGAATTTTAGCTTCGTTCCTAATATTTCATATAATTTCGTATATTTTTATCAGGATGGTATTTCGTTTGGAAACATTAGTGTTTCCTCTTTTTCATTTGGTTTCAGTGCAAATCCATCAAAAAGCACTTCTTTCTCTCTTGATTTTGGAATTCCATTGCACTACCCGGAAAATCTGTCATATGTACCCCGTGGGGGAGAACTTTATTTTGCAGTCGATTGTTCTTTTTGAATTTTAGGGCTTGAGTTGAGTTGAGTTTTGTAACATATTACTTTCGTAGTTTTTTCTCCTTCTTAATTTTTTTGCAGCCTCTGCATTAGCGCAATTGAAGATTCTTCCTGGTGCTTCCCGCGCATCTGTCGGGAAAGAAAAGAATGAGAAGACGGATACTGTTTTCATCGCTCCCGTTGTTCAGAGCGAACTTTCCCATAACAAATTTGATTCTTTTAATGTGTCTCCTAATGGAGCGGGTTTCATCAACCATCAATGATTGGCCTCTGACATCATTTGGGTCAGTTCCGGGTGGGCGCGTTATAAGCAATCCTAATTTTGTGCCCGGGGAACCCGTCTCTGTCATATTGAATGAAGTTGTGACATCAAACCGCTCTGTTCTGGTTGCGGATTTATCAATACATCCCGTGGTCTTTTGACAACGGGTGTTCCCGTTTGGGATGCCTCTGGCAATTTGGGTTTCAACGTTTCCAGCGGTGTCGGGGAAATAGGCCCTGAGGGTCTTAATGCAAAGACGGTTGATGTTTTTGATATTGTAACGGGTTCCTTGCACCTGAAGGGCCTCGTTGAGGCGAAAGATATTTCATTGATTGCCGGTGCTTCGCATTACCAATATGTGAGCGGAGAGTCTTCTGCCGGCATCCGTGATGGTGAGGTGCCGGAATATGCATTGGATTCTGCTGTTCTTGGCGGGATACGGGCATCCGCATCCGGATTGTCGCGCATGAAGGTGGTTTCCTTTTTGATCCGGAGCGGGAAGGGTGTAAGTGTTGCCGCTTTGATTATTCTAGAGGGAAATAATATGAGGGAAGCTGTTATTGTATGATGCATCCTGTGATATTGTGTCAGTTTGAAAGGGTCTCCCTATACAAGAAGGGAGCCGGCCTTTCTGTTTCGAGGAATGTGATGGGGATATGTGGACAATTATTCTTTTTTATTATAGAATAAAACGCTGTTTTTCCGGGGCAATGAAGAGGCTGTAAACAGCCTCATGATGAAGAGGCTGTAAACAGCCTCATATTGAAAGGTTTTTCTATGAGACGTTTGTACGGATTTCTATCTTTGTTTATTTCTGCTTTTGTTTTTAGTTTTTATATTGGTGTTGGTGGTGCAGGTGCACTTGCACTTCCTCATCTTGAGCATGAGATACCTTTCGATATGTCTTTCTGTCAGGTGGGACATGAGCACGGCAAAGACCATGAGCATGTTGAAGGTAGTGATGTTGGCAAGATAGAGTTTAAGTCTCCTGGAGAAGAAAAGGTCAAAGCTGTCGTTATGATTGACGGTATGTCTCATGAAGCTCTTACGTCTTTCAGTTTTTTTGGTGAAATGAAACCTCCTAAGGATTTTCTTGTTGCTTTTCTTCTTGATTCTACAGATTCCAAAGATTCTACCGGATCTGATAAGCGTGATATTCTTGTTTACCATGATACTGAAGGTTACAGGGTCGAATTTGATGGACATATTTACCGTAAGTGCAGCAATAAGATGTGATTTGTTCAAATTCTTTTTGAAGTTTTTTCCGCCGGGAGTGGGTGATTTTTTTCTGTCTTCCTTTCCTTCTTCCCCTTTAATTTTCTCCCGGGGGCGTTTCGGGGGTGATTTTTTTGTTTGCCGATAATATTTGAGGGTTACAGGATCAAGCCGCATTTTCGCGGCTTGATCTTCCTCTGTATGATAGTGAAAAGGTTTTATTTTTAAGTCTTTTTAAGTCTTTTTGCCGTTGGCAGTGCGTGATTTTTTCTATCGTCTTTTTCTCTCTTTCGTAGAAAATTTTTCCGTTTGAAGCGGCGGGGGAGACGGGCATCTTTTTTTGTGAAGAGATCTTCTGTGTCTGGTTGATTTTTCTTCCTTCTTGAGTTTGCTTTTTTATGTTTTTCTTTCTTTACTCATCATGACTCTCTTTTTGTGTTCGTGACGGTCGGACAGTCAGTGAGGGAGAGACAGCTCTTTGGCAATTGCATTATTCTTCCTGATAAAGAGCCTGACGGTTTTCGTCTTTCCTTTGTGATGGGGGCTGCTTTCGTGAAAAGCTTGTTTTGGGGCAAGGAGGAGGTGTCTTGTCTTTTTTCGGTATATGGATCTTCGGTATATGGATCATAGGGTGGAAAAAAGAGATTTGCTTTCGGATCCCGGCAGGTCTGTATTTTGTGTAGATTCTGTATCTGTAACCTCTCATTTCATTGTCCGGTATTGAGCTTTTAGAGAACTTGATGATTTTGCGTTTTTGCGTTTTTTTTTGTTTTTTCTCTACGCTTTTTTGTGTGCCAGCTAAAGTAGATGCTGCTGATATTTTCGGTCAGGCAAAAATTGTGGATGGTGATTCCCTTGAAATCTATGAAAAGGAAATCCGTCTTTATGGAATTGATGCGCCGGAGATGGATCAATGGTGTGGTATTGATGGAGAATATTCCTGTGGTCATGATGCTAAGCGTGCGTTGATTCAGATGATTGCTGATAATCCTGTGAGATGTGAGGATCTGGGCCGGGATAATTATGACCGTATTCTTGCCATTTGTTATGTTAATGACGTGAATCTGAATGCGGTTCTTGTGAGAGAGGGGTGGGCGCTTGCTTATCAACGTTACTCGATGAAGTTTGTTGCTGATGAGAGTGATGCGAAGGCAAATCGCCGTGGCATATGGGGACAAAAGCCTTTCATCAATCCATGGGAGTGGCGCAATTTGATGCGCCGTAGGTAAAAGTATGGCATTTTTTCATGGTTCTTCCGGATAAAGTGGTTCTTTGGGATAAGACTTCCTGTATGTGGGTAAGACGGGATCATGCTTGTTCCTGAATTCTGTTTATTTTCCTGTTATTCTCTATAATCCTGAAACCATGCCTGGTAATCTACGCCGCGCGCATGAGAAAAACGACGAAACACTGGACGCATCTATATCGGTCGCCGCTTCAGAAACGATACCGAAAGGCTGGAGACACTGTTTGAGATGTACAGTAAGAATGAAGAAGGGGGAGCGGCATGATTGAATTTCTGAGTGAATTTCTGAGTGCTCCGGGCCTTTTCCCAATGATCGTTTTCCTGGTAATGATTCCTTTACTCCAGACTGTTGCGATCGGGTTTTTTTGCGCCTGTCTTTCCCCATACGCCGTTCCGGCTCCCGGCCGGCGGTGCGGACGGGGCGGAAGAAGTGCCCATGAATGCTGTTGAAATTGCAGACGCGATATCCGAACTTGCGGCCGAACCCTATGACGCGGCGTCCTTTCCCTTTTCGTTTCTTGAAGCCTTTGGCAACAAGCCTGCTGTTATTGCCAAGCTGAAGAACAGCGTGTCCAATTCATCAGATGTTAAGGACGGCGTTCTTCAACACAGCAACATTCATATTGCCACATGTGAAACCGGCATGGTTACCGAAATGCTTTGCCGGCTCAAGGACAGTTCGGCAACAAAAAAAGCCAAAGCCAAATTTATTCTGGCAACCGATGGCGGGTCGTTTGAGGCTGAAGATCTCATAAGCGGAGAAATCCTTGCCTGTACCT
>JAQRMX010000080.1 GCA_028599125.1 Alphaproteobacteria bacterium
ATCCCCTGACGTGGAAAATCCCGTCCCATTGGAAGATGAAACCTCTCCTTTGGCCTGATTCTCAAAAGTGAGATCGTTTCCCGTGCTTGCGAAACCATATTTATGCCCGCTTATTGTTCCACCATTGTCGACTGTCGCTGTAGACCCTGACGTGAGAAATCCAGTTCTATCGGGGGACGAAACCAACCCTCCGGCCTGATTCTTGAAAGTAAGACTGGATCCCCTGCTTTCAAGACCAAATAATTTCCCGCTTATCGTCCCGTGATTGTCGATATCCGCGTCCTCCCCTGTCGTGAGAAATCCAGTTCTATCGGAGGCGAAGGACGAAACCACCCCCCCGGCCTGATTCCTGAAAGTAAGATTGTTTCCCGTGCTTTCAACACCATATGATCCCCCGGTTATCGTCCCGGAATTGTCAATATTTGCTGTACCCCCTGACGTGTAAAATCCCTTTCCACCGATAGAAGATGCAACCTCTCCTTTGGCCTGATTCTTGAAAGTAAGATTATTTCCCGTGCTTTCAACACCAAATCGCCCGCTTATCTTCCCGGAATTGTCAATATTCGCTGTACCCCCTGACGTGTAAAATCCCTTTCCACCGGAGGACAAAACCTCCCCTTTGGCCTGATTCTCAAAAGTGAGTTTAACAGAATTGGACACAATCGCTGCCTTAGCACCAGTAAACATGCGACCGGAGTTAATAACGGACGCATCGGTTGCAGCAGTCGTAAGATTAAGAACTATGCCGGACTCGGAAGACAGAGTACCACGGTTGATTAAGAACAAATCTGCCGCGCTTCCTTCAACAGCCTTTGAAGAACCGGAAACAACGACACTCCCTGCGGTGGTTATTGTAAGAATGACGTTTGCTAAATTAAGAGTCTGAGTAACCAAAACTCGTGTATTCACCTCTATACTCATAGCGGGAATAGAAGTAGAAACAAGGAACATCAGACTGAAACCCAAACGCGGAAAAAATTTTGACATTCTCAACCTCAATCAAATTAAGAAATTGTTTTTAAAGACAAACCAATGAGAAAAGACCCTCGGATTTTAATAGCAGGTTTTTAAAAATAAAGGAAGTTATATCATAATTTCGGAGATACTAGTAAAATCAGGAGAGCACGTTTCGTATAAGCGGCAACCGCAAAAAACCGGCAAATGAGATGAAAGTAAGAGAGAGGGGCTCACACGGAGCCATACCGCCTTTATATACCGGCTCTCTTGTAAAAAAGCAACTCAACGGATAAAAAACGCCCGCCCACAAATCCTGTTTCCCCTTATGTTTTACCTGAAAAAGAACAATCCTGTCCTTTCAATCCCACAGGGGATGTTTTATTGAAAAAAGGCGACCCTGAAAACCTGAAATCCGTGAGACAGAGAGCAGAAACCTCTCATCTTTCATCTCCCTCACTAGTGACAGAAAAGCTATTTTCCTACAATTCTTGAAAATTCATCACGCTGTCAAGCGTGATGCCTGATCTATCGCCGGCAAAAAGGAAAGCGACAGTTTCATACAGCCTGCGACAATACGCACCCACCCAACGCGCCAGAAAAGGAAAGCATATGATGTAACGCGGTCCCTGTGCTTCAAATAAAGATCCAGAGTCCCTGCTTTTAAGCTAGCCTCCAGCACCTGTCCGCATATCAATGAGCCTGAGGCTCGCTTCATCTGAAGGACGACTCATAAAGCACAATCTCAGCGGCGCCGGATGTGAATAAATAATGAAACAATGCAGATGGTATAACAATCTTACAGGGCGAGTGCCGTCAAAAAATGAGAATAAATGCATTTTCGAAATCCTTTATTTCCCCACGCCGACTGCCAGCATTAAAGGGGTTTTCTAACCGAAGAAATTCCGGAAGGCATGCATGCACCCGCTTATCGCATATTTCCAAAAGTGATGATTTATGAAATTACCTATGGACTGGAACTAATCCTTGATATTTGTACCAACATGATACTTGTATCAACATTCGCGATAACAGCTAAAAAGATCACAGTAAGGAGAGTCAACAGAAGGCCATACTCAACAGCTGACGCACCAGATCTACATAAAAAAACAAATGATCTGCAACAATACCATGCTTAGACTCTCCTGAAAGAAATAGTCTTCCGTAAGAGCATAGTATAATTTATTTGTTACCCCTTAATAGTTATCTCTCCTTAAAAAGGTATATCCATTCCCAGTTTCACTCTGTAGAACGGTGTCTCCATTTTCTCATACCTGAATAGAACCTCTCCACTCGCATTCAGGATGGCTCCCTTACCCAGACTAAACTTCAGAAGGCCACCAGTGTAATTTGAAAATTTCCCCTCTTGGTCTTGAACCCTGAATTTCCTGTTCATGCCAAACATTGACAGGTTCAAATCCTTCCCGCTCATCATGATACCGCTATACTGTAGCCCTGAATAAACACTCACCAACGACATACCACCGAGTTTTTTCGTAATGGCCAGTTGGAATCTGCCTTCCAGAACATTCGAAGAACGGCGCGCAAATGTAGCAACAGCAGGGATTTTAACTTTGCCTCTGCCTTTTTCCGTGTAACCATCAACTGACTGATACGCTATGCGGCCGCGTAGAGATGGCGTTACCATTAAAAATCCCGTACCAAAATTAGCTCCCACGGTCACTTCAGGCGCAACCCAAAAGCTTTTGTAGGTTGCGTCTACACGGCTACGCCCGTCCTGCCTCTGATTATCAGTCATAAAACGCTTATCATGGTGCAATAAAACGCCACCTGAAAGTGCTGTATTCACAAATACCCGACTCCAGCCTTTCCAACCAGCTTTTGCGTGAAGAGAAAGGAAAAGACCGGTCAGACTATTTTCATGGCTTGCAAGCATCTCGGATTCAAGCGTAGCATATTCTCCCTCATCATACCCACCTAGAACACCATAAGACAGCCAGGACGACGGAGTGTAATCATAACCCGCTGCTATACCTTTCCTCTGAAAGGGAATATGAAGCCCACCGCCCAATTCCGTTGAAGAAAAAGTAGATGAAGCCCATAAATTTCTATCGGAAGAAGGAGAAATAGAAGAAAAACGCGAGGCAACAAGAGACGAAACATTGCCGGAAATAAAGGCAAGAATGTCTCTCTCAAAGGTAAGGATTACAGGATCAAAAACAGAAAGCACCCTTTTATAGGCACTGTAAAAAACAGGAACAGGAAAAAGTTTCAGTTCCTCTTCATCAAAAGAAAGCCTTCCACTACCTCCAAAACCAAGACGAAAGGGCGATAGCATGCCTTTACCAAAAATGAGGTTCGTTGTATCATTCAGAACGATATCCCCCAAAATAGAGGACCCCTTCCTAAATTCTAGTATATCAGTCCCACCGCCGGATAATTTTATCGCCGGGATCCCGTCTTTAACAGAGCCTTTTATGATACCGGTATTAATGAGATGAAATCTCCCCCCACTCTCTCCGCCTACAGCATAATCACCCAAAATCTTTGAAGACGTCCAAATCTTGCCTTTATTCAATAAAACAGGAGCCCCCCCTTCTGAAAGGAAGGTTTTTCCTTCAGATTCAAGGAGGCCAAAATTCCTGAATCTTGAAGCTTTTTGATCCCCGGTTACAACGGCTGACTTTTTTCC
>JAQRMX010000081.1 GCA_028599125.1 Alphaproteobacteria bacterium
GACACACTTAAGTGAGCTGCCAAACATGAAGCATTATCTTGCTCTTATGAAGCGTGTTATTGAACAGGGCGCGCAAAAAGATGACCGTACCGGGACAGGAACTCTCTCTGTTTTCGGTCATCAGATGCGGTTTGACCTTTCAGAGGGATTTCCCCTGCTTACTACAAAAGCCCTCAATTTAAAATCAATCATTTATGAGCTTCTCTGGTTCCTTTCCGGCGACACAAATATTTCCTTTCTAAACAAAAAGGGGGTCCATATCTGGGATGAGTGGGCAGACGAGCAAGGAAACCTAGGGCCGATTTACGGCATACAATGGCGATCATGGCAAGGCTATAAGGGAGAGAGGATTGACCAGATATCCAATCTGATACGCATGATAAGAGAGGAGCCCAACTCTCGCAGACTGATCGTATCTGCATGGAACACGGCACAAATCAGCGAAATGGCACTCCCACCCTGTCACGCCCTCTTCCAGTTTTATGTAGCAGGAGACAAAATATCGTGCCAGATTTATCAACGCTCTGCTGATATTTTTCTTGGTCTTCCATTTAATATCGCCTCTTACAGTCTCTTGTTATTGATGGTAGCAAAAGTAACAGAGAAGCACCCCACTGAGCTGATTCATACGATTGGGGATGCTCATCTTTATTCGAATCATCTTGAGCAGGCCCGTTTGCAGCTCTCGCGCTCTCCGCGCGCGCTGCCCCTCATGCATCTCAATGATGATGTGAAAGATATTTTTCGATTCAATTATAATGATTTTACTTTGAGTGGCTACGATCCACACCCACATATCGCGGGAAAGGTATCCCTTTGACTGCTCCCGCTCTAACCATCGTTCATGTCGTGGCAATGACAGAGCGTCACATAATTGGCAGGGGAAATAGCCTTCCCTGGAACCTTCCTTCTGATTTGAAAAATTTCCGCAAAAGAACAATAGGAAAGCCGATTATTATGGGACGGAAAACTTTTCAGTCGATTTCTTCCCCTCCGTTGAAGGGACGTCAGAATATCGTGATGACAGGAAATGAATCCTTTTCCGCAGAAGGTATAATTTTCGTCAAAAACTTAGAAGAAGCCCTCAAAGAGGCCCGTTCTTACGCAAAAAAACATGGCGTTGATGAAATTGCGATAATAGGGGGTGCAGAAATCTATAAAATCACGCTTCCCTTGGTACAGCGTATCTACCTCACCGTGATCAAGGATAATTCTGTCATTGAAGGCGATAAAAATTACCCGAACCTCAATTCTAAAGACTGGCGTAAAATTTCATATAAAAAAATCGCCCGCCAAGGTAATGAAGACTATGACAGGGTAAACATTACTTACGATAGATGCAACGACGCCGCTACCTGAGCTTTAAAAAGAACGACAATCTGGACTCTCAAGAAGATCGATATAGCAGCAAAAAACGGCAAATGACCACGACACGCAAAGAAAAAAGAGAGCCGCCACAAAGACCCCAGACACGTAAAAAATCAGGACAGAAAAAATCAGAAAAAAAGAAGATCAAGCCATGGCTGCGCGCAATTTTTTTTCTATTTTATCTAGGAACCCATCCGTTGTTAGCCAATCCTGATCAGGGCTAACCAGCAAGGCAAGATCTTTGGTCATATAGCCCGATTCCACTGTCTCAACACACACCCGTTCCAACGTCTTTGAGAAAGACTCAAGAGCCTCGTTATTATCAAGTTTAGCGCGATGAGAAAGGCCACGTGTCCACGCAAAAATGGAAGCGATTGAATTGGTTGAGGTCTCTTCACCTTCCTGATATTGGCGATAATGCCGTGTGACGGTCCCATGGGCTGCTTCCGATTCTAATGTCAAGCCATCAGGTGTCATGAGCACAGAGGTCATGAGCCCAAGCGAACCAAAGCCCTGTGCAACAAGGTCAGACTGAACATCGCCGTCATAATTCTTGCAAGCCCAGACATAGCCACCGGACCATTTCATAGAAGACGCAACCATATCGTCAATAAGACGATGCTCATAAGTGATCCCTGCTTCTTTGAACCTGCTCTCGAAATCAGCCTCATAAACTTCCTGAAACAGCTCTTTGAAACGACCGTCATAGGCCTTCAATATGGTGTTCTTGGTCGACAAATAGACCGGATAACCACGAACCAGACCGTAATTCATGGACGCATGAGCAAAATCACGGATTGATGCATCAAGGTTATACATAGACATGACAACACCGCTGCTTGGAGCAGAAAAAACCTCATGTTCAATTACATCACCGTTATCTCCATTGAACTTGATCGTGAGGATACCCTTGCCTGGAAAATGGAAATCCGTTGCCCGATACTGGTCACCGAAAGCATGACGACCAATGATAATCGGGCGGGTCCAACCGGGGACCAGACGTGGTATATTTTTGCAGATAATAGGTTCACGAAAAATAACGCCTCCGAGAATGTTCCGGATAGTGCCATTAGGCGACCGCCACATTTTCTTGAGACCAAATTCCTTCACACGGGCTTCATCTGGCGTGATTGTCGCACATTTTATCCCGACACCATGTTTTTTTATGGCGTTAGCCGCATCAATGGTAACCTGATCTTCCGTTGTATCACGATGCTCTATACTAAGGTCATAATATTCAAGCGTAAGATCAAGATAAGGATAGATCAGCTTGTTTTTTATGGCGTTCCATATAATTCGTGTCATTTCATCGCCATCAAGCTCAACGATCGGATTTTTAACTTTTATTTTTGCCATTAACCTGACCCTATGGATTTGCAAATGACCTGCGGCAGAAACGCCTGCAGCTGACATTTTTCCGTGAGATGGACCATACATAAAAAAGCCCGATGTGATTAGTCACTTTGTGAGTGACAACATTCTCAATGTGTTAACATTTTCTCAGAAAGATGAAAAGATGCCCACCACAGGGAAGTTATTACCCTTAAAGCAGGATTGTCCCCTATCTAATCTCAGAAGGAAAGCTTGCCAAACAAGTTAGGGCTATGTCTGCCCCCACATGGCGCATATTCTGCAGAAAAAATTACAAATCCTATCAAATTTCTGTTTAAGAAACCAAAAAACAGTCATTCTGCTCCTATTTTTCCGGAGCATCCACGATACCTTAGCCTGAATCTGTTTTTTCTTTTGCACGTTAAATTGTAAATCAATTTCGTTCAGAGCTATCTGGATAAAATAGCGCAATACGGAAAGATTTTTCTCCCTTGCAAGATCGTGAATCTCCGCATTAATGAAATGAATATAGGAAATAAGGTTATTTTGTAATATGGACATGGTCATTTCCCGTTCCACTCAAAGTCTTTTGCCCTATTTTCTTTTGCTCTGGATTATTATCTCCCTGCAAAAAGAACAAACTCACAGTCCGTTCCCCTTCTATTCAGTGCACCGGCTCAGCTTTCCGAATCAGTGTACCGGCACCAACTTGTATATATTACAAAAAAGAAAGCTCCTCTTGCTCAGGGCTTATGACCCTCTCTTTTTCTGTAAGCCGAGCTGCAAATCAATTTCGTCCAGAGCCATTTGCATAAAATAAACTAAGGCTGAAAGATCTGTGGCCTTTGCAAGATTATGCATCTCGGTCAGCATACTGCTAATATAGGGCAAAAGTTCATCCCTGCTCACAGTTTCATTTATTTTTTCGGTGTTTTTATATTGAACAAAACTGGGTTCCTTTATATCGTTAATTTGCATTTATTCCTCCTCTTCTTCTTTATTTTCAGGCAATGGTTCAAAACACTTACAGATAAAAATTATTATTAAGTGTACATAAAATAATATACACGCAATGAGTGTTGTACAGAACTTTAAAACGCAGAAAAAATAAATATGATTTAGGATCAACGGAAAAAATGAAAAGGTTTGATTTGACTTGCAGTAGAAATTATCCATATGCTGACTAATGTTATAGCTTTAGATGAAACAAATGTAATTTGAGAGCAT
>JAQRMX010000082.1 GCA_028599125.1 Alphaproteobacteria bacterium
CTGAGTTGGTCTGCTCTAATTCTTTCCGTTCTGATGATGCACAGAATAATGCCGTCGGCTTATTGCACAAAGAGTTACGCGCTGCCGGATCCTTGATCATGAAAACAGCAGACGCGCATCAGGTTCCCGCAGGCGGGGCATTGGCCGTCGACAGAGAGAATTTCGCAAAAACAATCACTGAAACCCTTCAGGCACATTCTATGATTAAGATTGAGCGTGAGGAAATCACCACCATCCCACCTACAGAATGGGACAATGTCATCATTGCAACCGGGCCTCTTACCTCTCCGGAAATGGCAAAAGCTATACAGACGCTCACTGGTGAAGACTCTTTGGCATTTTTTGATGCTATCGCACCGATCCTTTACAAGGAAAGCATTGATTTTGAAATCGCCTGGTTTCAATCACGCTACGATAAAGAAGGACCAGGAGGTACAGGGGCAGATTATATCAATCTCCCTATGAATCGTACTCAGTATGAGGAATTTATATTCGCATTATTGCATGCCAATACCATTGAATTTAAAGAGTGGGAAAAAAAGACGCCCTATTTTGAAGGCTGCCTCCCGATTGAAACAATGGCCGCGCGGGGACTTGACACATTAAGACATGGACCTATGAAACCGGTAGGGCTGACAAATCCTCATAAACCAGAAGAAAAACCTCATGCCGTCGTACAGCTGCGCCAAGATAATACGTCTGGTACGCTCTATAATATTGTCGGATTTCAGACAAAAATGAAATATGGAGCACAAAAAGATCTCTTTCGAAGCATTCAGGGACTTGAAAAAGCTGAATTCGCCCGTTTAGGAGGATTGCATCGCAACACGTTTATTAATAGTCCAGAATTACTTGACAGGTCCCTGAGCCTTAAATCTGAACCACGCCTGCGTTTCGCTGGTCAGATAACAGGCTGTGAAGGCTATGTGGAGAGTACAGCCATAGGGCTCATCGCCGGATGGATGGCATGCGCAGAACGACGGCAACAAAGGCTCATGCCGCCCCCGGCAACGACAGCCATGGGAGCACTTCTCCACTACATCACCGGAGAACATATTTCAAAAAACTATAAAAAACAGCGTTCTTTTCAACCTATGAATATTAATTTCGGCCTCTTTCCAGCCGTTGAAATTGATAAAAAAAAGAAGTCTGGAAGCAAAAAAAAAGGAAGTCTACAAAAACAGGAAATCATTCGGCGCGCAGACAAAGATTTCAATGAATGGCTTTCTGAACATTCAATGTCACCCATATTTTCTTCAAAAATATGAAAAGCTCCTAAAACGCCATATCAGCCATTGAACTCTTAAAGGAGAAGGCAAAAAAGAATATGGATGCAAAAAATAACAAAATTTTCTTAGAAGCCTGAATTGGATACGTGAGGGCGCTAAATGAGAAAAAGCAGGAAAAACAACAGGATCATCAATAGCTAAGCACTCATTCAGTTTTTCAAGATTCTGTTCTGCAATCTGTATCAGTTCATCAACAATGGCATAAAGGGAATCACTCCCTTTCCAAGAAGACAGATTATGAATATCAAGAGCATATTTTGTAAGCATGTCTTCCGGTAAATAAAATTTCCCTACAGACAAATGATAAGGAAGAGAAGACAAAACCCAGATCAAACCTCCAACACGACCAGCATAGCGCACAGCAAGAGAGGATGACAGAATTTTGTTTCGTGTAAGAATCAGGCAAGCACACTCCGTAAAGGACGTAAAAGTCAAATCCAGATAAGTCATCAATTCATCAAGAGAGGAAAAAAGAGTCTCGCCGATATCAAAATCATGCGCATCAATCACAGACTTAAGCTTCCTATAGGGCAATTGATTCAGCTCAATTGTATTTTGCAGGAGATCCATAACCGGATTACCGCTTATCCCTCCATAAGCGCCAGAGGCTAAAACATCACGCCACCATTGCAAACGCATCTGACCAGTCAGCAAATTGGAAACGCGCCCGGCAATAAAACGTAATTCCAGATCAAATGCATAAAGGGCAAACAGAGAAGTACGAACGTCTTTTGGTGCAAGAAGCGTTGCAAGATAACGAGCATAGTCCCGTTCCCGTACGATCTCCATACAAACAGAGCACATATCTTTTTCATTTTCATGACTCATGAAGCCACTTTCTCCTACCTGTGGAAGTCAGGACATTCTCACATAGAGAAATGTAATATAAAAATCCAGTTCGGTAAAAATAATGACAGAATATTCAAATACAAGGCCCAAAGAAATAATGAAGATGTTCATCTTGATGATGATTCATACATTCAAAAACAATAAAGAAATAAATGAAACCTTTTATCATCAGCTAATGAAAAATAGCGCATAATATGCGCCTCACGAAGAGTTATTTCTTCTATAAACCTGTTCAATATATAATTAGATAAAAAATTTTCAGGAATCAGAACGGCCTTTTTCTCTTTTTGCATGAGAAAAACAGAGGGCAGTGCGGTTCCTCGATATTTTTGCTATTCCTTGCGCTCCCTTCAGGGAGCCTTCTTCTCATGGCTACATACGCCATTTTGATAGGCGGTGATCATTTCATTTTCGGAAAAAAAAGCAAAAAATACCCCTCCCTATCCTTCAAAAGACTTTTTAAAATTCTTGCAACTTCAATAAGTTAGGGACCTTTTTGCCTAAAATCGTCAAAGTCCACTGAAAAACAAGTCCAAAGGCCAGAATCAAGTCTCCACAGCACACCTCAACAGAAGAGGCTGGCTTTTGTTTCATAAACCGAAAAGCAGGCAAAGAAAATCACACAGAATTAATCTCCGGAAATCTTCCGATTCTGATCTAAATTCAGAATGAGCAAAAGGGGCACCGCAACAAAAACTGAAGAATAGGTACCGATAAAAATACCCAAAATCATAGCAAAAGTAAAACCACGGATAACTTCGCCTCCTAAAAAATATAAAGAAAAAAGAGCAATCAATGTGGTGAATGACGTCAGAACGGTACGAGACAAGGTCTGATTGATTGACAATTCCAAAAGCTCAGACAATGGCATTTTTTTATATCGGCGCAGATTTTCTCGCACACGATCAAAAACCACAACGGTATCATTAAGCGAATATCCTACAATTGTCAGAATTGCTGCAATAATCGGCAAACCAAACTCAATTTGCAAAAAAGAAAATAGGCCAAGCGTCAAAAGCACATCGTGCAACGTTGCGACAATAGCTCCAATTGCAAATTGCCACTCAAAGCGACACCAGATGTAAATCAGCACTGCGATGAGTGAAACCAGAACACTGATCGCACCACGCCTGATGAGTTCTCTGGAAACTTTTGGGCCGACAACTTCTATACGACGATAAGTCACCATCTCCCCCAAAGCATCCTTGATCCCGATGATAGCCGCCTGCTGGGCATCATCTCCTCCCTGCTGCAATTCAACCCGAATAAGTACGTCACTCGGAACTCCGAACTCCTGCAATTCAATTTCTCCGAGGTTCAATCCGGAAAGTCTAGACCTTAGTTCCAGAAGATCTGCACGAGGTGAAAGGGACTGGACCTCAAGCAAGACACCACCACGGAAGTCAATTCCATAATTAAGACCTGAAAAACCAAAGAAGAGGAAAGACGCAAGCAATGACATGCAAGACAAAGCATATGCATAGTAACGAAAAACCATAAAAGGAAAACGGGTCTGTGAAGGAACGAGGCGTATCGTTTTCATATCTAGATCCTGAAACTAATATATCAAATCGGAAGAATAACCGGACGACGCCAGCGCACCCACAGCGAAATGAATAAGCGAGATAAAGTAAAAGCAGTAAATACAGAAGTCACAACGCCAATAGCAAGTGTAACGGCAAATCCCCGCACAGGGCCAGCGCCAAGATAAAACAGGATTATTGCAGCAATAAGGGTTGTTATATTTGCATCAAGAATTGCATTCTTCGCCCTCGAAAAACCGGAATCAATGCAAATAATCGCTGATTCACCGGACTCCATACTCTCCCTAATGCGCTCAAAAATCAGAACATTTGCATCAACAGCCATGCCGATCGTCAAAACAATCCCAGCAATTCCTGACAAAGTCAGCGTCGCGCCAAGAACAGACAAGGCCGCAATAATCATTGACAGGTTGATAATCAGCGCAATATTCGAAAAAAGTCCGAAAAGACCGTAGGCAGCAATCATGAAAACAAAAACAGCTCCTCCCCCGAACAATGCAGCGAGAACACCGGAATGAACCTGATCAGCTCCCAGACCTGGTCCCACAGTCCGTTCCTCAACAATAGTCAGCTTGGCAGGCAAGGCCCCCGCACGCAGCAAAATTGCCAAATCATTCGCCTCCTTCACACTGAAACGACCACTGATTTGACCGGATCCACCCAGGATAGGCTCACGAATTACAGGAGCACTAATAACTTCATCATCAAGAACAATCGCAAAAGGGCGACCAACATTCTCTTGAGTTATTTTCGCAAAGCGTCTCGCACCTTGCACATCAAAACGGAAACTGACAACAGGCTCATTCTCAAGAGAGGAAAATCTCGGTTGCGCGTCAACCAGACGCTCACCGGTAAGTATTTCTTCCCGTTTTAGAACATAAAGGCGAGGAGGATCTTCTACCCCCTCAATCAATTCTGAATCAAGAGGAAGATGACCAGCCAAAGCTTGCTCAGGAGAGATCGTAACATTAACAAGCCTGAATGAAAGCCTAGCCGTTGAACCCAACAATATCTTCAGACGATCCGGATCATGCAAGCCGGGAACCTGCACGACAATACGACCATGACCCTGTTTCTGAATCGTCGGATCAACAGTTCCTAGCTGATCAATACGGCGTCGTATGACCTCTATCGACTGGCTAATAACGGCACTTACCAAACGGTTGACACCCCGCTGCGTTAATGACAAGGCCAGCACACCATCCCCATCGTCATCAATGCGCATCTCATCGGCAGAGGCTCCCCCAAGAAACGAAGTTCCTTCAGGAAAGGCCAGATCTTCGAGAATTTTTTTTGCATTATCAACCTGAAGGGGTTCACGAATATGCAGCGTAACTGACGTCCCCGACACTCTTAAATTCTCATGAGCAATCTGCTCTTCAATCAAACCCGCACGCACATCTTTCCGCAGCTTTGACAAGCGTGTCTTAATAACCTCCCCTTCGTCAACTTCAAGTAAAAGATGAGCCCCTCCCTGCAAATCCAGACCCAGTGTGAGACGCCATTGCGGAATAAAACCTGGCAACCACGATAATTGGGACGGCGTAAAGAAATTGGGAATAGATAGGAGAACACCAAAAACGCTCACGCACAAAAGGAAAAAAATCCTGAGACGACTAAAATGAAGCATAAACAAAGTCCAAACAACAAAATACACCCTCAAGGGCCGGTCATAGCTGATCTTCAAATCAAATCACAGCTCCCGAAACAGTCAAACAAACGCGTATTACTCCTGAACAGGCTCACCTTTAATACGCACTTCCATAATCATATCACGGACAATCCTGACGCGAGTATTTTCTGAGATTTCCGCCTCTACTTCATTATCATCCCTGATCCTTACAATTTTGGCAATGATCCCGCCAGAAAGCACCACTGTATCACCACGGCGTAAAGCACGAATCAAGTCTCGATGTTCTTTCATGCGCTTTTGTTGCGGACGCAACAAAAGAAAATAGAAAATGATAAAAATCAGCAATAATGGCATGATCTGAAGCAAAGACTCGTTCATTACTGAAACCCTTTCCCAGAAAAAATACAGGCGATGAGTCCATACACGAAAAAATTAAAAACGTTACTACGCATGACCAGCACAGAAAAAACTGCCATCAGTCTTTTTCCCTGCTCTCCTCAACTCATCGTCTTTTCAGAGTATATCACGAGCATAGCAGCGTTTGTCGACAGTAGATTTCAGAAGGAAGAAATAAAAAAAAACGGGACTATTCAGTCAGAAGAAAATCTCCCCGGACAATCGTCCGTAAATGCTGAAAAATCAACACATGAAAACAATTCTACCCTTTAATTTCAGCAGAAGCTACGTGCTTCCCTCTGAAATAACACGGCGCATAAACTCCAGAAAATAAGTCAACTTTCTGAAAATAAAGAGAGAGGATCAACAGGCCGGCTTCCTTTGCGAATCTCAAAATGAAGCTGAGGTTGCCTAACACTTCCTGTCATTCCAGCTTTCGAAATAATCTGACCGCGCCGGACCTTGTCACCACGTTCCACAACAACCCTTGAATTATGTGCATAGGCCGTTACCCATCCATTCTGATGACGAATGAGAATAAGATAACCATATCCTTTGACAGCATCACCTACATAAGTAACGACTCCACTCTCGGCAGCCTTAACCGACGTTCCTTCAGGAACCAAGATATTGATACCGTCATTCTTTTTACCACTGGGTCTTGATCCAAATCCAGAGAGAATACGACCCTTTACTGGCCAATGAAATTTACTACGAAAACCATTAGAATTTCCTGAATTGCGTAAAGCAATCACCTTTGGTTTAATAAGGATCTTCTGTTCACTTTTTTTTCTCAAATTCACAGATGTGTCTTGAAAATGCGGCCGAAGAAAAGGAACCATGCCTGCGGGCACCTTATTGAAAACAAGAGGCAGTGATTCTGGAGCCGCCGGTCGCAGGCGCAGAACATCAACGGAGACAAAATCATAATCTGGACGAAGAACAGGTAGCGGAAGCGTTCCTGAAAGGGACAATGCCTTCCGGTCACGCCCAGGCATCAGCGGTGGCAAGCCACCATTATCAATGGCAACAACAATAATATCACCAGGAAAAATAGAAGCCGATGAAGAAAGGCGGTTGCGTTCAATAAGAACTGACACACTGACCTCATACCGACGGGAAATTGAATATAATGTATCACCAGTGCGAACCAGATGATACATTATTCCAGAAGACTTTCCTGCGGCGCTACGACCAAAATAGATGGATTTCTCTTTTTTTGATCCTGAGGAAGATAAAGATGCATCCTGAAGATGAAAATGGCTCCTTCTTATAAATGTGCGGGGCTCAAAACGCTTATTATCGCTATTTTTTGATGCGTCCGTCAGCTTTAACGGAGATATGGGTTCACGGATGACGTCTTCCTCCCGCGAAGAGCGATCCTGCACCGGCATGTAGCTTCCCGTCTGTGAATCTCGAATTCCACGTCCATAGCCATCTGTACCCTCCAGATAAATCGGCTCCGGTGGAACCGGATTCAAAGGATATTCAGAAGAATAACGAAGACATCCAAACAGAAGTAAAGCAGAAGAAAAAAAGAAAAAAAAGTGAGAAAAACAGTACATGCTTAAAACCCGCAATAGCCAACCATCCATCATTGATGAACAAAGGGTGTAAACAAGTCATTAAACAATTATCTTACTGATGAAGGAAATGTAGATTCTTCATAAAAAGAGAGAAACGAAAACAGGCC
>JAQRMX010000083.1 GCA_028599125.1 Alphaproteobacteria bacterium
AGCAGATCCCGGAACCAATCCCCCGCCAAGAACCCTGTCCAGTTCAGGGATCCCCACCGGTGTGGTCGGAGATTTACTGGCATCTCCATCCAGCGTGAACAGCGGAAATATAAGTCCTTTTGAAGAGGAGTTCCGGGGATCCAGAGGACTTTTTTTTTCCTGCTCAATGAAGCTGTTCCATGCATCGCAGGCCTCACAATGACCGCTCCATTTCCCAGATTTTGCTCCACATTCCCGGCAGATGAAGTGCTTGTTTTTCCTGTTTATCATTCTGAGGAGGCTGCATTGTTTTTATTGACATAGACTCTTAGTGGGCGTTGTCCAAGCTGCGCTAATATTTCATAGCCGATTGTACCACTCCAGTTGGCGACTTCCTCAAGGCTGATCATTTTTCCAAAAAGTTCAGCTATGTCTCCCGGTGAGGCAAGAGAATCAGGAACCGCAGTTACATCAACAGCCATAAGATCCATGGAAATATGTCCAACGACAGGGCAACGAACGCCGCTGACTAGGACCATTCCTCGTGGTTTTTCTCCGGTCCATCCTGCAGCACGAGGGTAGCCATCGGCATAGCCGAGGGAGAGAATAGCAATTTTTTGATCATCAAGAGCTGTCCAGCATCCGTGATAGCCGATTGTTTCACCGGCCTGAACGGTGCGGATCTGGACGATACGCGCGTAGAGGGTGAGGACGGCCTGCATGGGGTTCCCTTTATAGGGTGTGGGGTTCCCTCCGTAGAGGGCATATCCTGTCCTGATGACATCATCATGGTAGGACTGGGGCATGAACAGCCCGGAGGAATTGTTAAGGCTTGTTCTGAGCGTCGGGAACATTGTAGATATTTTCTGAAAGAGATTTATCTGCTGGGCGTTGAACGGGTGGTTGAAATTTTCAGAATTGGCCAAATGTGTAAGCAACAGGCATGGCTCAAAATTTTTGAGCAATTCGTCTTCTTCGGCAATTCTCATTGCTTCCTCGGGGCTCAGGCCGAGTCGGTTCATGCCTGTGTCCACATGTAGGGCAGCAGGGAGTTTTTCTTCTCGGGTTCGGCATAACCGGCTCCATTCTGCGATTTCTGTTTGTGAATTCAGGACTGGCCTCAGCTTTGTATCGGCATAGGCATAGGCAGTGTTTTGAAGAATACCGTTCAGAACATAAATTGTCGCTTCGGGACGCAGCGCACGAAGTGCCCTTCCTTCGGCAAGCTGTGCAACGAAAAATACGTTAGCTCCGGCGGCGCTGAGTGCATGGGCTGCTTGTTCCAGCCCGATACCGTAGGCATTTGCTTTCAGGAGGGGGGCGCATACCGCAGGAGACGCCCGTTTTGTGAGCTGGCGATAATTCTCAGAAAGAGCTCCAAGATCAACGACTAAAAAAGAGTCAGCATCCGGTTGATAGTCTTTTGTCATGACGTTCCCCCCATCAGTTATAGTCGGGGAGATAGTCCCCTTCTGCCAGGTCGCTGAAACGGGTAGTCGCTCCATGGAAATGTAACTTGATGGTGCCAATGGGGCCATGGCGCTGTTTTGCAACGATCACTTCTGCCAGATTTTCAAGTTTAGCCTGTTCTTGTTCCCATTCAAGATGTTCTACTGTACCTGATTCCGGTTCATGCCGTGCATGGTAATATTCTTGCCGGAAGATGAAAAGGACAACATCAGCATCCTGCTCAATAGCTCCCGAATCGCGCAAATCAGAGAGTTGAGGGCGCTTGTCAGGGCGCTGTTCAACCTGTCGTGAGAGCTGTGAGAGAGCGATAATAGGGACGTTTAATGTCTTGGCCAGAGCTTTTAGACCATTTGTAATTTGAGAGATTTCCTGAACGCGGTTTTCCGGTCCGCGTTGTGTCCCGGATAAGAGTTGCAGATAATCGACAATGATGAGATCCAGTCCATGCTCACGCTTGAGACGACGGGCACGTGCAGAGAGCTGTGCGATCGAAATACCGCCTGTCTGGTCAATAAACAGAGGGATATGCTGCATTTGTGCCGCAAATCCCTGTAGCCTTGTGAAATCCTGCTGATCAAATTGGCCTCTTCTGATCTTGTTTGATGGGAGATCTATCTGTTCGGAAATGATACGGGTGGCAAGTTGTTCCGCAGACATTTCCAGAGAGAAAAAACCGACTCTTCCGCCGCCCCTCGCGTCAGTTACGTCTTTGTCATTGCTAAGGGGGTCAAATTGGGATGCGACATGATAGGCAATATTGGTTGCTAGTGCGGTTTTGCCCATAGAGGGGCGTCCGGCCATGATGATGAGATCAGATGCCTGCAAACCTCCGGTCAAGCGGTCAAGATCACGGAACCCCGAGGCGATGCCCGCTAGATAGCCCTCACGCTGGTAAGCAGCTGCGGCCATATCAATCGAGTGGGACAGGGCGTTTTCAAAACTGCGAAATCCTTCTCCATATCGTTCCGTTTCTGCCAGTGCGTAAAGTTCTTTTTCAACATTTTCGATCTGTTCTTTGGGAGAGATTTCAATGGAGGGGTTATAAGCCGTATTGACCGTTTTTTCACCGATCAAGATCAGATTTCGGAGTGTTGCAAGCTCATAGATGCTGCGACCATACTCTTCAGCGTTGATGATTGATGCGGCATTGGCCACAAGAGCGGCCATATATTGCTGTGCCTCTTGTTCTGTTCTCGCCGGATCTATTTCGTCCCGCATGAAGGTTTTTAGCGTGACGGGGGTGGCGGTCCTAGCATCGCGGATTAATCTTTCTGCAGTTTCATAGACAAGCCGGTTATAATTATCATAGAAATGCTCTCCTCTCAGGAAATCCATGACAGGAAAATAGGCCCTGTTGTCAATGAGGATTGCCGCAAGAAGGGCTTTTTCCGCTTCTATATTGCACGGTAGGAAGCGACTGGTTGAATTATTTGTGCGACTCAAGCCATTCGCAACTGCGGCCTCTTTTGTGCTTTCCACGTCTATTCTTTCCACGGTCCCATAAGTGACGTCCCAAGGGAAAATGACGTCCTGAGAGAAAGGAAGATCCAGGGTTCCTGAGGAAGGTGAGTTCATCAAATTCAAGCAGACAGAACGTTTTCCTCTTACGGGAATTCATTGGACCGCCAGATTACAATGTCCTTTACATCAGGGATCAGTAGGGTGATTCCGCACGCATTCTATCTATTTCCAGTCTGGATATCAAGGAGCGAAAGAGCGATGCAAGACAAAAATAGCCCTTGCGCTCTTCTCCGGATTATGGCACAGAATTGTGGTGCAGGGCTTGGCGCGGATCGGTGTTGCTTTTGTTTTGGTTCCGCTTCTCTTTTTTTTGTTTTGTCCCTGCAGATTTGCCTTCTCTTTTGTATTTCCGTTCTTTTCGGGCGTTTTTGTGTTTCATTTATCGCTTTTTCGTCGGATACGGGAATTTTTAAGGTGCGTGGCTTTTTGGTTAACCTGTGTCATTTCTGTTTCGGGTTTTTTCATCATTCCGGCAGAGGAGCCGCTGTGGATTTGTTCCCTTGTTGCTCTTTTTCTTTTGTTTTGTGAGTGAAATGACTTATGTGATTCGGAATGCAGATTTTGTGCAGTTGATGATTTTGCGTTTATTTTGGAGCGAAAGGCGTTTTTATCATGCCTCTTTACGAGCATGTTTTTCTTGTCCGTCCTGATTTATCAGTCAAGCAGGTTGAATCTCTTCTTGAGACTTATAAATCCGTGATCGTTGAGGGGAATGGTTCTGTTGGCAAGACAGAATATTGGGGTTTGCGCCCTACTGCTTACCGGATCAAAAAGAACCGGAAAGCTCATTATTCTCTCATGAATATTGACTGTTCACATGAAGCTCTTACTGAAATGGAGCGTCAGATGTCTCTTAATGAGGATGTCCTTCGTTTTATGAGTTTGCGTGTAAATGAGTGGGAAGAATCACAATCAGTGATGATGCGTCGTGACGCACGCACTGATCGTGATCGTCGCCCACGCGAGTCTTTTGCGCGCCCCACACGCGGAACGCGCGGGGAGCGGGGGTTTCGTTCTATAGGTGGAGAACAGGAGAGGGGTATTCCCCAGGAAGCTGAAGCGGAGCGGGAGGGCTCTTCATGAATGAGAATTCTCAGGGGCGCCGGACTTTTTTTCGTCGGCGCAAGGTTTGTCCCTTTTCAGGTTCAGAGG
Organism: Alphaproteobacteria bacterium; assembly: GCA_028599125.1. Classification (GTDB taxonomy): domain Bacteria; phylum Pseudomonadota; class Alphaproteobacteria; order Rhizobiales; family NORP267; genus JAQRMX01. Next base: position 4,123 of record JAQRMX010000083.1, read on the forward strand.
CGCCGAAGATTGATTACAAGGATGTGAAGCTTCTACAACGTTATATGTCTGAGCGTGGTAAGATTGTACCAAGTCGTATAACAGCGGTTTCTGCCATCAAGCAGCGTGAAGTTGCAATAGCGATCAAGCGTGCCCGTTTTCTAGCTCTTCTGCCTTATCTAATCAAGTGATTCATTTGGATTTTCCTGTTTTGCTTTTTTTGGTTTTTCCTGTGCATATTTTGTTTCTTTCTATTCGTTTTTTCTGGTTATCTGATGTTTTTGTGCAGATTAGACTGGGGTTAATCTGGTTTTTTCGGTTGGGGTTTGGTCAGGATTTCATTCCGGCCATTCGTCTCTAACCGCTTTTATGGCGGGACAGCTTTTGAACTCAAGTCAGAAAAGTCGCACAGCGGTTGCCGCCGGTATTGGGTTGGCCTTTCTTTATGCTTATTTTCTGACTGGTTACCCCTTTCCTTTCTTTTCTTTTTATCTGGGCAGTCTGCTGGTTTACGTGGTGGGCATGACAAGAGGCTTTGTTGTTGCGTCGGGCGCTGTGCTTACTGCTGGAGTTCTTCTTTTTTTGTTTTTCCGGAATCTGGGGTCCGTAATCCTGATTTTATTGCCTTTTGGGTTCACAGGCATCTGGTTTGTCTATCTTTCTTCGCTTTCACGTTTATCATCTGGCCCATCCTCTGCTTTATGCTGGTATCCTGTAGAACGTCTTTTGTTCTGGATGGCTTCATTTGCATGTCTAGGCGTTTTGTTTGTCATTTTTATGTTTAACATTGATGAGCAGGTCATACAGGAGGGAATCCGTCTGATGATAGTGGAATTACGTGAAATTTTTCCTGATAGTCAGAAATTGTTTGGATCACCTTCCGAAGAGGATTTTTTTTTCAGCGGGCTTGTTAAGAGAATTGCGTATCTTACACCTTCGTTTGCTGTTTTTTGGTGGATGCTGATCCATATATCATGCTTGTATCTGGCAGGGCGTATTTCCTGTATTTTAAAGTTGCAGAGACGTCCATTTCCTGATTTAAACATGATTTCTGTCCCTGAAAATGCAATATTCGCCATGGGTGCAGGTTTGTTGTTTGTTTTAATGGGATCCCATTTTACAAGCAGTCTCGCTCTGGCGATTACAACAGGATTTGCTTTTGTCCATCTATTGTCCGGCCTGAGCGTTGTGCATTTTTTCACGCGCGGTGTTTCTTTCCGGTCTCAGCTTCTGTTTTTCTTTTATTTGCTCCTTTTCTTTCAGTTCTGGCTTTCATTTTTGCTTGTTTTTCTTGCTATTTTTGACGTTCTTTTTGATCTAAGAGATAAATCAGGTAACAAAAGAGGAGGAAAGCCTCCTACCACCTCTGGTGGTATATAGTTTTTGGGTTGGGAGTTTCAGAAAATCAGAAGGAGATAACATGGATATTATTCTTTTAGAACGTATTAGAAATCTGGGTGAAATGGGAGAGCTTGTGCGTGTGAAAACTGGTTATGCACGCAATTTCCTGTTGCCGAAGGGAAAGGCTTTGCGTGCCAGCAAAGAAAGTAAGGCTCGGTTTGAAGTTATGCGCGCCGAACTTGAAGAAAAGAGTCTGCAACGTAAAGACAAAGCATTAGAAATTGCAAAAACGTTAGAGGGGCAACAATTCGTAGTTATTCGTTCAGCGAGTGAGAATGATCAGCTCTATGGTTCTGTATCACCAACTGATGTTGTTAGCCTTTTGAAGGCCGCGAGCTTTTCTATTTCCCGCGATCAGGTACAACTTGATATGCGGATCAAAACGCTTGGGTTACATCAGGTCATTATTCAACTTCATCCCGAAATTGAAACTTTAATCTGGATCAACATAGCACGCAGTGAAGAAGAGGCGCTGCTGCAAAAATTAAGGGGAGCAGAGTCTGCAATTCATGGCCCTCTCGAAGAGCCTGTCCTGAATGAAGATGAGGCTTTGGCTGTTCTTCATGATGAAGAGATGCCGAAAGAAACTAATGATCAGGATGCGCATACCCCTTCCGAAAGCAATGAATTTGATACTGTTGAGGGATCTGAAAGTTCTCAGGGAGATATTGAAGAGGAAAAGAGCACGCCTTAACCTGTTTATCTGTTTCCCGAAAGGATGTGGTTGTTTCCTTGACTTGACATATTTGTTTTGTGCATGCTTTTTTCTGTTACTTTGTTTCGGGAGCAGATTCTCCGAGCAGCGTTAACTATTTTTTGTCTTGTTGTTTTGCAAGAGGTTTGGGGTGAAAACCGGTGCGTGAGGTCGCCTTTATTTTTCCCGGTCAGGGAAGCCAAAAAGTAGGAATGGGCAAGGATCTTGCTGATGCCTTTCGTTCTGCCAGAGATGTTTTTGATGCTGTTGATGAGGCGTTGGGGGAGCGTTTGTCACGCCTTATCTGGGAGGGACCAGATGAGCTTTTGCGACTGACGGTCAATGCACAGCCTGCTTTGATGACTGTCAGCTGTGCCGTTATACGGGTTCTTTCCGAAGCAGGTATCACTCCTGCCTGTCATGCGGATTTTGTTGCTGGTCATTCACTCGGTGAATATTCCGCCCTTGCGGCTGCTGGATCTTTATCTCTTGAAGATGCGGCTCGCTTGCTCCGTCTGCGTGGGATGTCAATGCAACAGGCGGTATCTCTGGGTAAGGGGCGTATGGTCGCATTGCTCGGGCTTGATTTTGTTTCGGTTGTTGAATTGGTCGCAGAAGCCTCACATAGCGGGATCTGTGAGGTGGCAAATGACAATGGTCCTGAGCAAGTGATTATTTCTGGTTTATCTTCCGCGGTTGAGCATGCGATTCAGCTTGCCAATGACAGGGGTGTTAAGCGTGTTGTTCCTCTGGATGTCAGTGCTCCGTTTCACTGTTCTTTAATGTCTCCGGCTGCGGAAATAATAGCTGAGGCACTGGAGCGGATTGAAATCCATCCTGCTACTGTGGATGTGATTCCTAATGTTTTGGCATCCCCTGTTAGAGCACCTTCTGTGATTAGATCCTGCCTTGTGGAGCAGATGACTGAAACGGTGCGTTGGCGCGAGTCTCTCAGTTTTATGCTTGAACAGGGTGTTAGGGCTTTTTATGAACTTGGGTGTGGCAAGGTGCTGAGTGGGCTGGTAAGATCAATGGACCGTGATGTTAGTGCTTTTCCGGTATGTACACCGAAACAGATTGAAACTGCGGCAAAGCTTCTGAGTCATTAGATTATCAGATTCGGAAATTATAAGATATTTTCCCGCTTTAGGCAGATTTTTTACTATGGAAGATTTGTATTCTGTCGTCATGATTTGTTGCTATTGATCTTTAGTTATGCGGAAGTGAATGTTTCATCTTTGGGGATGTCGGGGTCAGAAAGGGAGGAGTAAAATGTTTGAATTGTCAGGGAAGAAAGCTTTGGTGACGGGAGCCACAGGTGGGATTGGCGCGTCTATTGCCCGTGCGTTACATGCGCAGGGAGTGGAAGTTTCTCTTTCCGGCACCCGTACAGACTCTCTGGATCAGCTTGCCGGTGAGCTAAAGTCTTGTGTCCATGTTATTCCATGTAATCTTTCTGACGGTGCGGAAGCTGCAGCGCTTATCGGTCGTACCGAGGAGGTTATGGGGAGGCTGGATATTGTTGTTAATAATGCTGGTATTACTCGAGATAATCTTCTTATACGGATGAAGGATGAGCAATGGCAGGAGGTGCTTGATATTAATCTGACCGCCGGTTTCTATCTTGTTCGTGCGGCATTACGTGGCATGATGAAGCGCCGGTTTGGTCGAATTATCGGAATTACCTCTGTTGTTGGTGTGTCCGGGAATGCCGGTCAGTGTAATTATGCAGCAGCCAAAGCCGGCATGATCGGCATGACAAAATCCGTTGCGCAGGAGGTTGCGAACCGTAATATTACAGTCAATTGCATCGCACCAGGATTTATTAAGACAGCCATGACGGATGTTTT
>JAQRMX010000084.1 GCA_028599125.1 Alphaproteobacteria bacterium
AATCCACCCTCCTGATTCAGGCAGCAAGCAGTCTTGCCAAAAAAAAACGTGTCGTCTACATCTCTGGGGAAGAATCCATCGCACAAGTGCAATTGCGTGCCCAGCGCCTTGGCATGGCCTCAGCCCCTGTTTCACTCGGTACAGAAACGAATGTGGAAAATATTCTAGCAACACTGGAAAAAGGAGAAACGCCAGCCCTGCTGATTATTGATTCGATCCAAACCATGTGGACAGATATGGTTGAATCTCCTCCAGGAACAGTCTCTCAGCTGCGCGCAACAACACAAATACTGGTAAGATTTGCAAAAAGCTCCAGCACTGCTGTGATATTAGTTGGTCATGTTACAAAGGACGGACAGATCGCAGGTCCGCGCGTAATTGAGCATATGGTTGATGCCGTCCTCTATTTTGAAGGAGATAATGCCCATCAATTCCGTATATTGCGGGCCGTTAAAAACAGATTCGGTCCCACAGACGAGATGGGCGTTTTCGAAATGACAGGAGGAGGTCTCTCCGAAATCACCAACCCATCTGCCCTTTTTCTTGGAGAACGCGAAACCACAAGCCCAGGAACAGCTGTCTTTGCCGGCATGGAAGGCACCAGACCGTTGCTGGTTGAGCTGCAAGCGCTCACAGCCAGCTCGCCTTTCGGAACACCACGGCGTTCCGTTGTTGGATGGGACTCACAACGTCTGTCTATGATTCTTGCCGTTCTTGAAGCAAGATGTGGCCTCAAATTTGGAACGCAAGATATTTACCTGAATGTTGCAGGCGGCCTCCGTATCCAGGAACCAGCCGCAGATCTGGCCGCCGCCGCTGCAATCATTTCGTCCCTGACAAACACCTCACTCCCCCGAAAATGCATCTATTTCGGGGAAATCGCCCTCTCCGGGACCATCCGGAAAGTACCACAAACCTCCTCACGGCTACGAGAGGCAGAAAAACTTGGCTTCACCTCCGCCGTCGGGCCGAAAGAAAGCCGCATTCCAGGAAAAAATGACAAAATTGGAAAAAACTATAACCTATCTTTTTCACAAATCGAAACCCTTTCGATATTGGTTTCTAAACTACTCAACGAAAAAAAGAGGATTAAAATAAAAACAGAAAAATAACCCTGAAATTAATATCTCCCTGATTTAATAGTGAGAGAAGACAAAAAATGTGTTAGACGTCAGATAATACAGTGAAAATATTATTTTGAGTAAAATTAGGAATCGGATCAGCTTAACCTCAAAGAAAAGGATAAAAGCACGAATGAGCTTACAGACTAAGAAATTTCCTGCCGTTGGGCGTCCTTTTTTCTACTGTGTCCCCGACTTTGGCTCGGACCATCCCACTGAATTACGGGATTCAGAAACATTTGAAATCTACGGTCATGCCCATGACTTGGCTTGATTTTATCCTTTTCTTCTTTATGGGCCTTTCCGCTTTCCTGGCTTACGCCCGTGGGTTCAGCCGTGAAGTCCTTACCATTTTCTCTTGGGGTGCCTCCGTATTTTCGTGTTTTATCTTCTTTCCTCTTTTTCAGGACTGGGGACAGGAATTACTGCAACCGGGCTGGTTAGCTGATTTTGTCCTGATAGGTGCTATATTCCTTACGACCCTGCTCATTTTCGGCGGCATATCTTTCCTCTTCTCAAGGTGCCTGCTCGATAGAGAGATTGGGATCATTGACCGTTTATTGGGGATTGTCTTTGGCCTTATTCGCGGTCTATTTATTGTAGGCGTCGGCTATCTCTTGTTCACAGCTATCGTTTCTGAGAAAAATCGGCCCCCTTGGGTCAGTGGTGCACTGACACGCGGATTACTTGATCAAAGCGGAAATATCCTCCTGTCATTATTGCCTGACACTTATGAAAACCTTGCAACAGAAAAACAGGACAGGGATAAGAAAAATATTCGCAAAAAAGAAAAAGAGGACAAGGCTCACTCTTATCCCGAATCCAGTCGTCAGGATCTTGAGCGGATCATGGAAAAAGCAAAATCGGATAAAGAATGAAGAAAGTCTCAGAAAAAATAGCCTTCTTTCAATCGATTCTTCTGTAATTTCACATGATAAGCCTTCAAAATAGTCGGGATGGCCTTGACAGACTGCGTGAAGAATGCGGTATTTTTGGTGTTTTTGATAACTCCGATGCCGTCGCCCTGACAGCTCTGGGAATGCATGCACTCCAGCACAGGGGACAAGAGGCCGCCGGTATCCTTTCCTATGATGGAACACACTTCAAAACAGAGCGTAGAATCGGCCTTGTAGGGGATCATTTCTCCGACGAGAATACCATTAATGAGCTCTCTGGAAATATGGCTATCGGTCATGTGCGTTATTCTACTACAGGAGAGACGGCACTAAGAAATATACAGCCCATGTTTGCAGAACTGAATAATGGTGGATTTGGGATTTCTCATAATGGTAATCTTACCAATGCCCTGACCCTACGCCGCAAAATGATTGAAAGTGGATCAATTTTTCAGTCTACTTCGGACTCTGAGGTCATTTTACACTTGGTCTCCCGCTCCTCCAGAAGACGCCTCATAGAACGTTTCATTGATGCATTGTCTCAGATTGAAGGTGCCTATTCACTTATTGCTCTCACTAACAAAAAGCTGATCGGTGCCCGTGATCCCCTTGGAATTCGTCCCCTGGTCCTTGGAAAGCTTGATGGAGCCTTTATTCTCGCATCGGAAACATGTGCTCTAGATATTATCGGTGCAGACTATGTCCGTGATATTGAAAATGGCGAAATCATTATCATTACCAAAACGGGTCTGGAATCATTGAAACCTTTCCAGACTCAGTCCGCACGACCTTGCATCTTTGAGTATATTTATTTTGCACGCCCAGACTCTATCGTTGGTGGGAAAACTGTCTATGAAATGCGTAAAAATATGGGTGTGCAGCTTGCACGTGAATCCGCCCATGATGCCGATATCGTCGTCCCGGTGCCGGATTCCGGTATTCCCGCCGCACTTGGATTTTCTCAAGAGTCCGTTATTCCCCTTGAACTCAGCATTGTGCGCAATCATTATGTCGGGAGAACCTTTATTGAACCGACACAAAAAATCCGGCAGCTTGGTGTCAAACTGAAACACTCTGTCATTCAATCGCAAGTAGCCGGGAAACGCGTTATCCTCGTTGATGATTCAATCGTGCGCGGAACAACATGTGTCAAAATCGTCAAAATATTACGGGAAGCCGGTGCCCGTGAGGTTCACTTGCGCGTTTCAAGTCCACCCATTATATATCCAGACTTCTATGGGATTGATACGCCTGACCAAAGTAATCTGCTCGCAGCAAATTATGATCTTGAGGATATGCGGCGTTTTATAAATTGTGATACGCTCATCTTTCTCTCCCTTAAAGGCCTCTATCTGGCCATGGGATGTGAGGAACGCAATGTGCATAAACCACAATTCACAGACCACTGTTTCACCGGCGATTATCCGACGTCCCTCACCGACCGTGCTAGCGGTGTAAATGCAGAGCAAATTTCCTTACATTTTCCAAAGACCGATGAGTAAGAGTCTCACGAATCAAATTGCTCTTGTGACAGGGGCCTCCCGGGGTATTGGTTATGCAACAGCCAGAGCGCTTGCGAAAAAAGGTGCGCATGTTATTGCGGTAGCCCGTACGGTTGGTGGCCTTGAGGAACTGGATGATGAAATCCGCTCTTTCGGGGCTTCGGCAACTCTTGTTCCCCTTGATTTGACTGATATGGAAGGCATAGACCAGCTTGGAAAGGCCATTTTTGAAAAGTGGGGAAAACTAGATATTCTTGTCTTAAATGCAGGAACTCTGGGTGTGCTGTCCCCTCTTGGTCATATTGAACCCAAAATTTGGGAGCGCGTCATGACAGTCAACGTAACAGCCAGTTGGAGACTTATCCGATCGCTTGATCCCCTACTCCGGAACGCAAAGGCCGCTCGGGTTCTCTTCATCACCTCTCACATGTCCCGGAGCTTCAAACCCTATTGGGGTGTTTATGCGACATCCAAGGCCGCAATGGAAACGCTCGCGTTGACATATGCAGCAGAAACAACGAGCACAAATATTAAAGTCAATCTACTTGATCCGGGGCCAACTCGTACAGCATTACGCAGACGAGCGATGCCAGGTGAAGATACAAAAAAATTACAACAGCCGTCTCAGGTTGCAGATTCATTGACTGAACTTCTCAAACCTGAATGTACAAACACGGCTACCCTTTTTAAAATTCACCTTGGATGTCTTGAAAAAAGTAAAACAAATGATGATCAAAAGTGGAATACAAGCCAGGAGGAATGTTTTGCAAAAGAACAAAGGAGAAATGGAACAGAGGAGAAAGCAAGAAAGAGGCACACAAAACAGAGAGGGGACCAATAACAAAGAGCCGGGATGCGTGCAAATGCGCCCTTGTCTCCATATATAAGTATAAGCAACCAACCACTATAAAAAACGCCCCAGATCATCGCCTCATTGCAAAAATCAAGGTTATCAGGCGAGATGAAACCACCAGGCACCAAGACCAAGAAATGTAAATAAGCCGATCACATCAATCAGCGTCATGACAAAAGTGCCAGAGGCAACAGCAGGATCAAATCCGATCCTATGTACCCCAAGGGGTATCAAAACACCCAGAAAACCTGCTACAGAAAAACTAACGATCACCGCAAAACCAATCAAAAAACCCAATTGCACATCCGCAGACCAAAGGGAAACAATCAACCCTGAAATCAATGCAAATATGCATCCATTGAGAAAACTCGCAACAGATTCACGAATAAGTACACGCTTTGTGTTAAAATTCATGAAATTGCCCATTGAAAGAGCACGCACAACTACCGTCATCGTCTGTGTCCCGGCATTACACCCCATTGAACCAACAATGGGCATAAGTACAGCTAGCACAATCATGCGCTCAAGGATCCCTCCGAAGAGACTGATAAACCAGGAAACAAGAATCGTTGCAGACAGATTGAAAAAAAGCCACGTAAAACGAGCGCGGACCGTATCTGCAATCCCGTCTGAGAGTTCTTCATCCCCTACCCCTCCAAGACGAAAAATATCTTCAGAGGCCTCTTCTTCTACAACATCAATGATATCATCAACGGTAATCACACCCACTAATTTTCCTGTGTTATCAACGACAGAGGTAGAAACAAGATCATAGTGCTTGAAAGTACGTGCAACATCCTCCTGATCAAGAAGAACATCAATCTTGTGAAAATCCTTGTCGACAAGAAAGTCCATGCGTACCGGCCTTTCAGTCCGGAGTAAACGGCTAAGTGGCACCGTACCAATAGGACGAAATGCTTCATCAACAAGAAAAATCTCATAAAAATCATCAGGCAAGCCACTGGCTTCACGCATGTGGTCAATGGATTCCCCGACAGTCCAGGAAGGTGGTACCGCGACAAAGTCGGTCTTCATACGTCGACCAGCCGTTTTTTTGGGATAGTCAAGCCCACGTGTAAGCGCTGAACGCGCACTTACCGACAAACAATTGAGAATTCTTTCCCGTTCGTTCTCTCCCATATTTTCCAGAATATAAACCGCATCATCAGTTTCCAGATCAAGAAGAGCTCTGGCAATTACATCTGTCGAGAGATGAGAAAGTATCTCTTCCCGAACCGCATCGTTGACTTCAGTCAGAACAAGGAATTCAAACTTCTTATCACGCAAATGAAGAAAAGATTTTCGTTCTTCCGGACAGAGAATTTCAAGAAAATCAGCAAGATCTGCAGCATGAATTGGTTCAGAAACAGCTTCCAGGGCTACAGGATCGCCTTGAGTAATTGCGTCGCGAAGATGATCCAAAACATCTGAAAAGAAAACTTCATTTCCATTACGCAAAGTCAATGTGTAGGAAGATTTTCTCATTTCTATCGTGTCTTCCAGCTTTCTTAATTCATACTATATTATAATAAACTCTATTAAATACCTGAAAAAAATAAAAATATTCACGGTGAAAACTTTTCCCTCTCCTCCACGGAAAAAGAAAATTATTTCATGTTTTCAGCTTTTAAGAAAGAGGAAGGGTTAGTAACGATTGTTCAGAATCGTGATATTGTGCATCAACAGCAGCAATTGCTGCCATGTTAACCAGACCCCTTACAGTAATTGAAGATGACACAATATGGCAAGGCTGTTTCATACCTAATAACATGGGGCCGATTGATAAGCCTTCAGTCAAAACTTTAGCCGTTGTAAAGGCAATATGCGCAGCATCAATATTTGGCATTATCAAAACATTTGCTGGACCACGCATCTCTGAATGCGGGAAGATGCGACCGCGGATAATAGTTGATAAAGCTGCATCCGCATGCATTTCTCCTTCAACATCAAGATTCGGGGACAATTGGCGTACAAACTTATAGGCAGAGCTCATCTTAAGCGCGCTCAGGCGTTCCGAGCTGCCAAAACTGGAATGAGACACCAGCCCTACCTTTGGCTTCACACCAAAACGAGAAACCGCCGCCGAAGCAAGGATTGCAATCTCCGCAATCTCCCTGGCATCAGGATCATGTCTCACATCTGTATCCGCGAAAAAAACAGTCCCGACAGAACTGATCAAACAACATAAAGCTGCACAATCCCGAATGCCATCACGCAGACCCACAATTTCACGCAAGTAAGAGAGATGGTTCTGAAAAGATCCATAAACACCACATACAAGCGCATCAGCTTCACCGCTCAGGATCGCTAACGCCGCAATAGCGGTATGTTGCGTACGGACGGTAAGGCTTGCCATCTCAGGCGTTACACCATGACGTTTCAACAGGTCATAATAAATATTCGTAGCATCCTCATGTCGGGAGGCATCCGTTGGATCAATAACCTGGACTTCTCTGTCAAGATCAAGATGAATATTAAGTTTTTTCAAGCTCTGCTCTATGCGCTCACGCCCGCCGACAAGAATGGGCTTCGCAATCTTGTCGTCAACAACGATCCTAACTGCCTGCAAAACACTTTCATCTTCCCCTTCAGCAAAAACAACTTTCTTTATATCATTACAGGCACGATCAAAAATCGGACGCATAGTCTGCCCCGAACGGAAGACAAACTGCGAGAGCTTGCGACGATATTCATCAAAATCAATAATCGGACGCGTCGCAACGCCAGAGTCCATGGCCGCTTTTGCGACAGCCGGGGCCACAGTACCAATCAGACGAGGATCAAAAGGCTTAGGCAAAATATAATCCCGACCGAAACGAAGATCCTGATCGGCGTAGGCTTGCTGTACAGCGTCGGAAGGCTCAAGACGCGCCAGGGCAGAAATTGCCTCAACGCTTGCAAGCTTCATTTCTTGATTAATGCTCTTTGCTCCCGTATCCAGTGCTCCACGGAAAATAAAAGGAAAACAAAGAACATTATTGACCTGATTGGAATAATCAGAGCGACCGGTGGCAACAATGGCATCCTGACGCACTTTACGAACCTCTTCCGGCCAAATCTCCGGAATCGGGTTAGCGAGTGCCAGAATGATCGGATCACGTGCCATACGTATCACCATCTCGGGCAAAAGAGTATTCGCAACTGAAAGACCCAAAAAAATATCTGTCCCTTCAATAACATCTCCAAGAGACCGCGCCTCTGTCTCTATCGCGTAAGCGGAATTATAAGAATCCATACTCTCTTTACGACCTTTATAGACAACACCGGCTATATCAGTCACGAAAACATTATTTTTATTCAACCCCATTGCAATAAGCAGATCAAGGCAGGCAAGCGCAGCAGCTCCGGCTCCACTGGTGACAAGACGGACCTCACCTATCGTCTTCCCGACGAGTAAAAGAGAATTCTTGACCGCTGCGGCAACTGTGATTGCGGTACCATGCTGATCATCATGAAACACCGGGATATTCATGCGCTCCTGGCACTTTTTTTCCACAATGAAACATTCAGGAGCTTTTATATCCTCAAGATTAATGCCTCCGAAAGTTGGCTCCAGAGCCACCACGATATCGGTAAGCTTATCAGGATCAGTTTCGTTTACCTCAATATCAAAAACGTCAATACCTGCAAACTTCTTGAATAAAACGGCCTTACCTTCCATAACAGGCTTAGCTGCAAGCGGCCCGATTGCACCAAGACCAAGTACGGCTGTGCCATTGGTCAAAACCGCGACCATGTTCGCACGTACTGTTAAGCTGGCCGCATTGGATGGAGATTCAACAATTGCATTGCATGCCGCCGCAACACCTGGTGAATAGGCCAGCGCCAGATCACGCTGGTTCTGAAGCCGTTTTGTTGGCTCTACTGAAATTTTCCCGGCACGCGGAAATTCATGATATTCTAAGGCCATAGCATCAAAATCATCTAGCATACCCAATCCTTTCCTGTGTTTTGTAGACGCCCTTGCCTAAATTGAACAATCTTCCTGGAAATCTGCAGACCCGGAGCAAGAGCTGAAAAACCATACCCGAAAGAGAATAGGAGAAAAGGACGGCTTCAATTTCAAGCCTACCTAGAAAGTAAGCGCGTAAAGTCTCAACAGATACACTCCTGAAACAGTTCAGATGTCCGGAAAGACAGGCAATCTTTTCAAGACTTTGTCTCTTGCATCGACCGTTTGTCTTTCACTGTTCAGGCCACTCCTGTCATTAATCACAGAAAATAAACACCACCATATCCATACAGTTAAGCTCTGCCATACAGTGACGCTCTGATTGAAGCAAAAACTTGCGCACAAGACCTCCTGCGGCGAAAAAGAACAACATGAGGCCGGAGACCCCCTGCCTCACAAAATCTACGGGATCTTATCGATAACAGAAAGCAACAATAGAAAAAAGTAAAGCTATAGCCGGAAAGTACTCAATCACAGACTTAAACGCAAAAAGAAACACACGCTTACCCTTGAGTATACAGGCCAATGATCGCCCTTGAATACTCAAGACATAACATCCCGGAAAATCGAAGCCGAACACGCCAGTAAAACGAAAGAGCGTCTCTCCACTCCAGAAACATAATCACGCCGAACCTCAGGGAAAACAAAGCAAAAAATGGTGCGGACGAGAAGACTCGAACTTCCACGGGGGTTAGCCCACAGCGACCTCAACGCTGCGCGTCTACCAGTTCCGCCACGTCCGCAAGCACACTCAAAGCCCCAAGCTCATACTCGGGACTCATTATTTAGCAAATGAGAAGAAAGATCACAAGGGAAACGAACTCAGAGAAAATTGCTCACTCAAGATATTTTAACATGCCGGTTGCAGATTCCGGCTATAAACAGAACAGAAAGCACTTCACAGACCACTCTGTAAAAATTATCCATAAAATCAAAAGAGGAAAAGAGAGAAAAAATCCTACGAAAATAAAAAGAAATCTGACGAACATCTAAAAATAACTCTACTTCCGAAAGTATAACAGAGAAAGTAGACTCACCGGATAAAAAGAAAAAACTATATAAGATCGTGCTCCAATTTGCCTCTCTTGAGCATTTCGGTAACAGAAACGGCGATACAGCCAGACTGGATAAGAATATCTCCCTTGGCAATCGGCTGATTGTTGGCCAAAATAACAACCTCCCCGTCCTCTGAAGGGTCCAGATCAATGACAGCACCCCGTCCCATGCGCAAAAGCTGATGCACAGGCATGAAAGTTTGTCCGAGCATAACTGAAAGTTCAACATCAACCTCATTGAGGCTATTGCTTGTTTCAGTGCTATTATTTTTTTCATTATCTTCCATAAGCTACCCTGCCCCATCAAGCTACCGGACGAGAAAGCTACAGACCGGAAGCGGAACAGTAAAAAGCCATCTCTTCTATCTTTCAGTAAATAAGGTTAACACGAGATTAACAAATGATCGACAAAACACGCACCAAAACCGAAAAAATATTACGCTACGCCTTACCAGGTTCTATGCTCACCCCAGATAAGGGCACAGATGAAAACATCATAGACTGGAAAGTCAGCACCACGCCGGTCAACTATTCCGATGCCCTCAAAGAAATGGAAACGCGCGCTGACATGATTGCAAAAAATCAGGCCAGAGAACTCATTTGGCTATTGGAGCATCCACCAATCTACACAGCCGGGACAAGCGCAAAATCGTCAGACCTCCTTACTCCACATCGTTTCCCTGTCTACAAAACAGGGCGAGGCGGTCAATATACTTATCATGGGCCCGGACAACGCATAGCCTATCTTATGCTCAATTTGAATCGGCGCCAACGTGATATCAGACTCTTCGTTGCCATGCTGGAAGAATGGCTCATTGCGACACTAGAAAATTTTAATATCAAGGGAGAAACACGGAACGATCGAATCGGCATCTGGGTCCGTAGGCATGAAAAAGGACAGGAAACTGAAGATAAAATTGCCTCACTCGGGATTCGGGTGCGTCAATGGGTTACACAGCACGGTGTTAGCCTTAATATTGACCCTGATCTCAGTCACTTCGATGGCATAATCCCCTGTGGTATACAGAATCACGCTGTCACAAGTCTGATGGACCTAGGCGTAAATGCAAGCACAGAAGACGTGGATAAAGCGCTGCGAAAACAATTTGAACTGCGATTCGGGACAACACGAATAAGGCCAATCCTGACCGGAAAAACACCGATTGATACATCATCAGTCAATGGCGAAAAGTAAAAAGCAGAGAGAAGAAAAAAGACATTTTTTCCTGCACTCGAAACAACTGAAAAACGCACACTCCGACAACTGAATTTGCTGATTTGATATTGCCTGATAAAAAATCACGCTAAAGATTTAAGACAATGCTATACTGAAATAAGATTCAGTTAGGAATATAAGTAGTAAAAATCCTGCCAATCGCAGAATTTTTTACACAAGCTACTTAACAAACAGAGCCGGTACATATAAGATGTGCGAAAAAAAACAGACCTCTCCTGGACACGAAAATTTACTTGGAATACTGCTGATGCTAGCTTCCGTGGCAATATTTACGTGTCAGGATGTTCTCACAGCCTATCTGGCCAGGACGTACCCCATTCCATTCTTCATGACGATCCGCTACTGGTTTTTCCTTCTTTTTGCAATCTTCATAGCCGCCCGCTCGAAAAATGGATTAAGAGATACACTCCGCTCACGCAGGCCCTGGATCCAGATTGCGCGCGCAATACTGCTGGTCGTAGAGATCGGCGCTTTTGCCCTTTCATTGCGCTACCTCGAACTGGCCGAGTTACACTCCCTGTTCGCTGCCTCACCTCTCATAGTTACAGCTTTGTCAGTTCTCTTTCTCAAGGAAACCGTCGGATGGCGGAGATGGTCGGCAGTGTTCTTTGGAATGTCTGGTGTCACTATCATCCTGCGTCCTGGCTTTGGTGTTTTTAAATTAGAAGCCATTTTGGGCCTGTTTGTCGCAATAATCTTTGCTATTTACACAATCATGACGCGGCTAGTCAGCAAAAGCGACCCCTTCCTTACAACATACTTGTACACTGCCTTCTTCGGAAGCCTGTGCATGACTTTGATTGTGCCCTTCTTTTGGATAACACCGAAACCAATCGACTGGCTCTGGATCGGGTTGCTCTGCCTATCTGGAACATGCGGGCATTTATGCCTGATCAAAGCACTTGAACTCGCACCAGCATCTAAGCTTCAGCCCCTGACGTATCTGCAACTTGCGGGAGTTACAACGTTAGGATTCGTCTTTTTCGGAGAAGTGCCTGATATGATTACAATTTTCGGAGCCATGGTGATTATCACGAGCGGGACTTATGTTATATTGCGTGAGGGACATCTTGCACTCAAAAAGAAAAAAGAAAAGGGCGACAAAAATTCCAAAGAGCAAATAATCTCACAGCCTATCATAAAAACTTAAGGACAGAAAATCAGAAAGAAAACAAACTCTTCCTTTTTCTTTTCCAATCTCACAAATTCTTCCCTTGCGCCTTTGGAACCAAAAAAACTCAAAAAAGTAAAATGCCCCTTTCGTGATGTCTCTCTGAGACAGAAAAAAGACCCTCCCTGCTGTGTCTCGTCAAATGCCGTTTCTGAAAACGACCGCCTCTATTATCAGAAAACTGGCCCCAAAAACAGAAAATAAAAAATTAGACATCAGAAAAATTCAGCGGGGATCAGGCCCTTGTGGAGGAGACACCGTACTCAAGAAAAATAACGCCCTATCCATCTCAAAACGACGATGAGCGCGCAACTGTCTGGCCTCTTCATCAATGCCCCAATGCTCATTCTGCCAATCTTCATCCAGATACGCCGCCTGCCAAGCAGCCTCCGATGATAAATGATGACAAAAAAGAGCCAACACCAAAAAAACAGACCCCAGAAGATGTACCAGGTCAGAAAAGGCACAAAGATCAAAATCATCTAATTCTTCCAGGAAATTAAAAAGCTTATCAAGACTCCCGGGAAAGGCATCAATCGGCATCACGCCTGTAACACGCCGCACAGAGATACTCAAAAAATCCTCTACCCATGCAAGAACAGGATCCCATAACTCATCTTGAAGACGCCGTAGATTTTCCGGAAATGCCGCCCTGTAACAGAGCAAATCTGAACCCGCATAACTCAGAAGCTCACCAATGATAGCCTCACGCTTTATCGTAACATGATCAATAATACGGGTGGCCATTTGGGTTAAAGGCATAAGACGAGGATCAATATATTCCTTCTGCGCGCGCCATTCTTCAGCAATCACTTCGGCAAGCCTTCTTCGAGCCAATAGAAATAACGGACGTTTTCCAGGTGTCATAGCCTTGCACCCGTCCAGCAACAATTCATACCCTTCATCACGCATCTCTACTGTCACTTCCCGGTAAAAACGTCGCGATAATGAACCCTGCAGATTATCATTCATTTTTACAGTGTAACCCAAAGTTTGAATCATGAAGATCTTTTCCAGACTGTCTTTTTCTTCTTTTTTTATGGAAAAAATCAAAGAGAAAGACAAAAAAAGCAGCAGAAAATATTTATCCGATATCGTCTTCCTGATTACAGAAAGCCCCCGGAAAGCCTAAAAAAGCAAATGATGCACGCATATGCTGTGGCAGAGGCGCGCTGACATCAACTATACCGCCTCGTGGATGTGAAAAACGAATACGCTTCGCATGAAGATGCAGACGATTGTGAAGTCTGGCTGCTAACCCCTCAAGCGCTCCTTTTTTCGGAACCGCCCAATCACCGGTATATTTAGGATCACCTAGAATAGGATGGCCAATCATAGTCATATGGACCCGTAATTGATGTTGTCGACCTGTAACAGGTTTAAGTGAAACCCAGGATATTTCGTCACAAAAACAAGCAATCGTCGTGTAATGCGTAACAGCCGGAAGAGCTTTCTTCAGTTCTCCTGGAGATAGGGAGTGTACTTGCTCACGACCAAAGGAATTATTTTTTTTTACCAATGCTGCATTGATTTTGCCTTGCGCAGGGCAAGGAACACCCCTAACAAGAGCCCAATAATTTTTTTGTACTGCTTGTGTTGAAAATAATTCACAGAGCATAGAAGCCACAGAACGGCTTTTTGCTATAACAACAACACCTGACGTATCACGATCCAGACGGTGAGTCAGAAGTAAGCGCCCGTCATTTCCAATCGAAAGAGACTGCAAAAGACCATCTAGATGACGCGTTATCCCAAAGCCACCCTGCACTGCTAGACTAGGAGGTTTATTGAGAATCAGAAGATCTTCGTCCTCAAACAGGATTATTGAATCCAGAAAAACTCTTTCCTCCGGTAACAAAGGCTTCACAATACGGCAGGGACGTGAGGACGCCTCAACGGAAACACGGACAGGAACCTGAATCTCTTGACCCGCTTCAAGTCGCATATTCGTCTTGCCACGCGCACCTTCTATACGAACCTGTCCCGTACGTAGCAGTTTATTCAGATGGGAATGAGGAATATGCGGGTAATAAAACCTGAACCAGCGGTCAAGGCGCATACCACTCTCCTCAACAAGAACCTTACGTAGATCAGAGCTGGTAAGTCCCTTGCTCATCTACGGTTTCGCGTAACAAAAAGATTCCGTGCAACAGATGGGAGCTTAGAGCAAAAAAATGAAAGAAAACGAGTCAAAATAATACCGGAAGAAAGAAAAAGCTAAAGAACTCATATCTTACCTTATCTTATCTTACAACGGTGAAGACAGATACAAGAAACAGCAGAGAAAGAACAGAACAAACCTACACTCTATCAAGAGTAGGAAAAAAGCGGGAATACAAAAATAACGCGCCGGCAAGCAGATTAACCTGAAACACGGGCCTCATGAGTTAAATCGATCATATTGACCGTCCAGAATAAAATCTCGCTCAAAACTTGAGAAAAAGCATGATCAAGTGCAGAGATAGACATATCAAATTCCCCTTCTATAACGGGGACCTCTGCACGAAATGAGCGACCAAAAACAGAATTATCACTCTTCTTTTTCGCGAGCCTGACATAAATATTCACATAGGCGATTTTCCCTTCCTGAAAATCAAGAATACTGAAATCCCGAATATCACTGAAAAACTCGTAATCTACAGAAAATGAATCAGAGAATCGGCTCACTGAATCCATGCTCTGATCCTCCTCAAAAGAGCGCAGCAAGTGATCCTGGATAAGATTGGGAAGCCGGTCAGACCATTGTGCAGCAGAAAAATAACCAACAATCTGCTCAGAAGGACGGAAGAGAATACGGACTCCATTCAATACCTGGATCGCGTGCGGTCGACGAATGGCAATCTTTACATTCAGGTTTGCACCGGTACGAGCCAAAGAGGCCGCCCGTAAATCATAAGTCACCGGTGGCACGCCTCCATTTCCAAAAAGGGGAAATAAAGAACTACAACCAGCTAAAAAAAAAGCTGGACCGATTGATAAAAATCCTTTCAGAAAATGACTTTTAAAGATTTTCATCCCTTACCTTTACCTTACAAGACCTAAACGATAGAAAAAATTAGCTTTATTCATAAGAATATTCGCGTATCTCCGGGGTACCGGAAAAGAAACGGAGAGGGTGCCGATCAAATCTCTCCACAACACCTTGGACGTCCTGCAAAGCATCCTGCCCCTTAGCAAACAAAACGTTCAGCTTGTTAAAGTTATTACCAGTAAGTTGAGAAAGCTGCTCATTAATCAACTGGGCAGATAAGCCCATATTTTCCGAAAAATCACGAAAATTCTCAATCGCTAACTGCGCTTCATAAAAAAACTTGCCTCCATCACGATCTAAAATCTTATCTAGACGAACAACAAGACTTCCAAAGTGCGTAGAAACTTGACCGATTTTGTTCGCAGCGTCACCAACGTTAAGGATCATATCCTTTATATTGTCAGAACTAGATACCAAAAAATCAGAAAATTCATCAAAATGAACCATCGTTTCACCAAGACGCTCACGATTTTCAGATAAGAGGATGTTAACATTTTCCAAAAGCAAATTCACGTTTCCAAGTAAACTGACACTATTTTTACTAGCCAAAGGCTTGATTCCGACAATAAGATCGTCAAGATTACTTGACATACTATCAAGACGCTTCACAAGTGTAGAAATATTTTCAAATAAAAGCGGAATTTTTTCCGTATTACTAGCTAAATTAGCCGTGAATATTCCTATATTCTCAACATTCCTTGTTACCGCATTCTCATTTTTATTAATTAATGAATGTACATCATCAAGAATCAAACTCAATCGCGCAAGAAGACTCTCGCTCAGACCAACGAAGCTCGAAAAAAAACTCTTCTCAGCAACGATGGTCGCAATGCCCTTACCTTCAGCAAAAAGAAGCGGAGCATTCAATGCCCCCCCCCGAAGCTGCACGTTCGCAATCCCCGTCAATCCCTGATGTTCCAGACGTGCAACCGTATCATTTCTCAAAGGCAAGCCAC
>JAQRMX010000009.1:0-32500 GCA_028599125.1 Alphaproteobacteria bacterium
CATGTTTTCATTTGTTTCCACTTTTTTTGTCACAAGGAGCCCTTTTATATCATGAACAGCGTTTCACTGTTTTCTTTCCTTTCAATTTTTATTGTACTACATAATTTTACTCATGCCGCATAATGTGCAATCAGTGCGGTTTCTGTGCGGCCAGTGATCTTGGCTTTAACGCAATGGCCAGAAGTCAGGTTCATTTTCTGACTTTTCTCAAGGATCACGGAAGTATAATTCGGAGTGCGTCCTTTATTTTCTGTTTCTATCAGAACGTCATGCATCGAACCGTGGAGCTTGTCAAGATGATGAATCATGGCTTGTCTTCCTTTTTCCCTCAAGCGTGCCGAGCGCTCCTTGATGAGATTCTGGCTGACCTGGGGCATTCGCGCAGCGGGCGTACCTGGGCGCGGTGAGAAAGGAAATACGTGAAGAAAGGCGAGTTCACATTCATCAACGATTCTCATTGAATTCGCGAACATGGCTTCTGTTTCTGTAGGAAATCCGGCTATGATATCAGCACCGAAGGCTGTATCGGGGCGCAAGCGCCGCACTTTCTGACAAAAATTGATCGTATCGGCACGGCTGTGGCGTCTCTTCATGCGCTTGAGGATGAGATCATCTCCGGCTTGTAATGAGAGGTGAAGATGGGGCATCAAACGCTCTTCTTCAGCGAAAGCTTTGAGGAAGTCTTCATCTATTTCAATGGAGTCGATAGAGGATATGCGGAGGCGTTTCAATTTCGGCACATGATGAAGAATGCTGAGTACAAGGCGTCCCAAAGAGGGATTTCCAGGCAAATCTTGACCATAAGAGGTGAGATCAACACCTGTTATGACCAGTTCCGTATAGCTTTCTGCCACAAGCTTTTTTGCATTTTCGACAACAACGCCCATAGGGACTGAGCGGGCATTGCCGCGTCCATAAGGTATGGTACAGAATGTACAGCGGTGATTACAGCCATTTTGAACCTGAAGAAAGGCACGTGCGCGTCTCTCCGATGGTACCGCCATATGACCTGCTGTCTCTTTTATAGACATGATGTCATTGACGATAATTTTTTCTGTGTCTTCAAGGAGGAAATCCGTTTGTACGTGGCGATATGTGCCTGTTCTGAATTTTTCTTCATTACCGATGACGAAATCAACTTCGCTCATTTTTGCGAAATTTTCTGCTTCAATCTGTGCGGCGCAGCCTGTGACAATAAGGCAGGTACTGGGATGTTCTCTTCGGGCACGGCGTATTGCCTGCCGTGCTTGGCGGGTGGCTTCTGCCGTTACAGCGCACGTATTCAAGATAATGGCATCTTTCAGACCTGCTTCCTCTGTTTTTTGACGAATGACATCTGATTCACAACTGTTAAGCCGGCACCCGAAAGTGATGATTTTGACGCTCATTGATTCTTATCCTTCAGTTTCGCGTTGCCACGCTCCATCGGCGAGAGTGATTTTTCCAGAAAATTCGTAATTGACAGGACCTGTTATGAGGATGTGGTTATTATCTTTCCATTCAACGAGCAATGCACCTCCCGGCATTGTAACGGTAACGAACCTTTCAGTGTAGCCGAGGCGTGCGCCACAGACACTAGCGGCAGCAGCGGCCGTTCCGCAGGCGCGTGTTAGGCCGGCTCCTCGTTCCCAGACACGCAAAGTAATGGCATCAGGGGCTGTGACCAGGGCAAGAGATACATTTATGCCTTCGGGGAAGAGGGGATGATTTTCAATGAGGGGTCCGCATCTTTCAAGTTCATAAGACCAAACATCCTGCTTCACCCAGAAAAGAGCATGTGGATTTCCGACATTAACAACGGAGGGCGAATGTAGAACAGGCTCATCCGCCGGCCCTATGTTCAATTCTATGTGTCGCGTGTCTGCAAACTCCTCTGACAAAGGGATTTTATCCCAGTCAAAATGCGGGACTCCCAGGTCGACGGTGAATTCCCCATTGCTTTGTTCAAAGCTGGACAAGAAGGCCGAATTTGTCTCAAAAATGAAGTGCATTTTCCCGGATTCTGCTGAAAGCGCGGCTGTGACACAACGCATACCGTTGCCACATGCCCCTGAGAGGGATCCATCTGCGTTGATGATATGAATATACGCGTCCGTTCCGGGGGTCCGAGGATCATGGATGGACATGATTTGATCAAAGGTGAGAGAGGGATCAGCCTTGAGCGTTTGCGCCAGGGAGGAGCCGATTATATCCGTACGCTCACGCATATCGGCAACAATAATTTCATTGCCAAGAGCGTTCATTTTAGCAAAATTAACTTTTTCTCTATCCATTGAGTGTGATTCTGCCCTGAAGTTTGCTATTAGGTAGTATGGTACAAAAAGATCCTGATGACTAGTTTTTATCCTTACTGCCTATGTGATGAAAGGCAGATTTTCGCGCGATGTAGCAGATTTTATCGTGATCCAGGGTTGGCCCCCACCATTCCGGGACTTGAATTTACATTCTTATCTCCCATATTCTGTGGAAGGGAGAGGACGTGACGGTAAAGTTTTAGTTTTGTCTGTAACGGTTTTCTTGACAGGGAGGAACGGAGAGTGTGAGATGAGGAAACTGACCATTAAGTAAACGGTTTATCTCTATTTTTCTGCCTTTATATGTTCTGTGCCATGCAATGAGGTATGCGGTTATGTTATTGTGATTGTGAATGTGCGTTGGGATGCGCTGATTTGGGCTGTGTGCTGTGTTTCTTAAAAGCATTTCGGCAGGCGTTCCCGGTTGTATTGTGTCTTCATGTTGCAAGAAAAAGAAGGAGATAAATGATGCAGGATCAGGAGGACGTATTAACGTCTATGACGGCTGAAGAATTGGCCCAGCTTGGGACGGGGCAGTTTGCTTATGTTCGCGTGATTAAGGCACAGGAAATAGCGCATGATTTTCCAAAAGTGCGCTTATTCCCACCGGAGGCAGAGCTTTTCGTTTTACATAATGCAGAGGGGATCCCGATGATGCTGAGTGATGACCGCGATAGCGTCATTGCGAATGCCCGTGAAAACAGTCTGGAGCCTGTCAGTCTGCACTGAGACGGTCAATATTTACCAGAGAAGTTTCCGGTTTTTAGTTTCCGGCTGTATCTTTCAAGGGTTCAGTCCCTGCTTTGTTCCTTTCTCTGCTATCGGCGGTCAGGAGGGTGTGAATCTTCCGGGCGTCTTTCTGTTGGCGTATAGCCTTTGCGGTTTCAGGGTTGCGCAGGAGTTTTGCGATCAATGTCAGCGCCTTGAGGTGCTCGGCTCCTCTGTTTTCCGGTGTGAGGAGCACGCAGACTATATCCACTAGTTGCCCGTCTTTTGCTTCAAAATCAACTGGTGTGTAGAGGCGCGCAAATAGGGCCGTAAGAGATGTTAATCCAGACAATTTGGCATGAGGAATGGCCACACCTTGGCCGATAGAGGTTGAGCCCAGCTTTTCGCGCTGCAGGAGGGTTTTGAGAATATCCTGTTCATCAAGACTTGTGAGTTTGGCGGCGTGTTCAGTCATCTTCTGGAGGATTTGTTTTTTACTCGTTTCTTTTATATCAACCAGGATCGCTTCAGTGCTCAGGAAGTCATTCAGGTCCATGATTGTTATCCTATAGTACAATTGACGGGCGGTCTAGCCCGATAGCGGCTGAGCCTGGCATTTCGGGCTGCAGGAGGAGTTTAAGGATATCCTGTTCATCCGGAATGGTGAGTTTAGCGGCGTGTCCGCCCATTTTACGGAGGAGTTGTTTTTTTTCTGTTTCCTTTATGTCAGACAGGATCGCTTCAGCGGTCAGGAAGTCATTCAGGTTCATGATTATTATCCTAATAGTGCAACTGATGGGCGGTTTAGCCTGGTGCTTATCAAGCCGTCAAGTGTAAAGTTTCATCATTTTTTCTTTCCCTCTGCTTGCAGGATCTTTTCGAGAGAGGATGAGCAAATCATTAGGGCGAGGAGGACTTCTTTTCTTCTTGGTTTTTGTTTTATTGCACTCCAGTGCCATTAAAATTGACGGTATCATTGAATTTGATATAGCCTGCGTTGACGGTCTCCGGGAACATAGCCGCCCTTGAACGAGGACGTATTTTGTTTTTTATGAGTTCTTTCTTGTTTTTGTGAATTTTGCCTGAATTGCATGAACGCATTGTTATGCGAGAAGTATTTTTCCTGATTTCAAGAAGGAAATAGCATTTTGTTCTTTTTATGGGTTATAGGGGTAAAGTATGATATAACAAAGGATCATTCTCTTTGTTTGAAGTTTGTTAAAGTCAGGTCGGATCCTTATAATATGTCAGTTCCTTATATGCCTCTCTCTGTTGCCAATTATTTTATTGATCGTTTCGGTCGGGATATCGGGGGACTTCGGCATATCAAGATACAGAAGCTTCTTTACCTTTCCCATGGGCACTGGCTGATTTTTGAGGGGCTGGAGGCCCCACCTCTGATGACTGTCCGGCCGGAGGTCATGAAAACGGGGCCGCGTTTCCGTGAGCTTTATGAATTTCTCAAGATTTTTGGTCATTGTCCTATTCTGGAACCACAGTCACGACACCCTTTTGCTCCTGAGGAGAGTCTGGATTCTGAAGATAAGAAGGTTCAGGATTTTCTTTCGTGGATCTGGTGTAGATATGGTCATATGAGCAGCTTTGTGTTGTGTGAAAAGCAGCAGAGCAAGGGTTCTGCGTGGTTCAAGATTGCTGCTGAGAATGATTTCCGGGTTCCCCGTGGCACAGAAATTCCTGATCAGTATGTTTATGAAGAATTTCTTGGGGATAGCGAACAGACGGGCCTGCTTCCGCCTGAGATAACAGTGTGAGGTAGAAAATGCCATCGTATAAGGACTATATTGATGTTGAAAGATTGCCGACGCCCTATGATGAGGCTGATGAATTTGGTGAAAATCCGGATCTCTCTTTTGATCGTCAAAGTCGGCATCGTCTCGATTTTTTGCGCGCGCGCATGGGTTTTTTCGGCCAATTAATCGGTTCAACAGAGGCTTCAGAAACAATTGCCTTTGTTACCATCATTTTATGTCTTTTATTTATGGCTCTTGTATTCTTTGTGGCTTATGAACCTGATACGGGACGCGTATCTGAGATGGTTCTTAGTCTGCTTTCTCTTCTTCTGTCAGTCGTGACAGGATGTATTGGCTATATTTTTGGGAAGTCAAAAAAATCGTAAGGGCTGTTGTCTTTTATTCTCATTCTGGGGTTTTGTCTTGCTTTCCTGAAAAAAAAACACTCTCTCAGGAGAGCAGAGGATCACAAAAGAGAAAGACGAAAGGCTCTGTTTTATAGTTTTGTCCGGTTATTTAGTGTTTTTATGCGCGTTTTTTCTCTATTATGAGAGGTTCTGTCGTCTATCTCTGCGCCTTTCCTCATGAAGGCCATGGGAACCCCGCCTGTCTTTTTATTGGGTCGCTTCCCGTTGGGGCAAGGGAGCAAAGGGGCTAACCTTTTGCTCTGCAACAGGGAGCCTGGAATGTGATTTCTGGAAATGTGTGTAGCGCCGGCGTTGTGCTAGGGAGGGTATCCGCAATGACAGACGGTATTTTGCAACAGTACGCCTAGCGATATTAATTCCCCGGGCCCGCAACAGGTTAACAATCTCTTCATCTGGGAGACCTTTGTTGGGATCTTCCTTTGTGATAAATTCTTTGATGAACTGCCGTACTGCGGTTGCAGAATGAGAATGACCTTCAATTGTTCCGGGGACGGCCGTAGTAAAAAAATATTTGACCTCAAATGTGCCACGTGGTGTTGCTATGAACTTGTTGAGGGTTACCCTACTGACCGTTGATTCATGTACAGAAACTGCATCAGCGATAGTTTTCAGGTTGAGAGGACGTAGATATGAGACACCATAATTAATAAATGCTCTTTGCTGACGGATAATTTCAGTCGTTACTTTCAGAATTGTATTGGCGCGCTGGTTCAGGTTTTTAACGAGCCAGCTGGCGTTTTTCAGACAGGTATCAAGGTAATTTTTATCTGCGTTTTTCCGTATTCCAGAGGTAAGAGTCGCGTGGTAGCTTTTATCGACCAGAAGACGGGGCAAGGTTTTACTATTCAGTTCCACTAGCCAGTCTCCGTCCGGCCCCATGGAGACAAGAACATCCGGTATGATACAAAGGGTGGTACTATAGCTAAAGCGAAGACCGGGTTTGGGATCAAGGCTTCTGATTTCAGCGATCATTCCGGTTAATTCTTCGTCATTGACACAACAAATTCGTTTGAGTGTCTCAAATTTTCCTTTGGCAAAGAGCTCTAGATTTCCGAGCAACCCTTTCATTGCCGGGTTCAGTCTGTTTTTGTCACGTAGCTGAAGAGAGAGACATTCAGCAAGGTTCCGTGCCGCAACGCCTGGGGGATCAAGATCTTGCAGAAGTAACAGGACGGCTTCAAGATCGTCTTGTATTACGTCTATCTGTCCAGCCATGTCATCAAGATCATCTTCCAAGTAGCCGGTTTCATTAATGCGTTCAATCAGATGGTAGGCGAGCTTCCGTTGAAACGGATCTTTGAATGTCAGTGAAGCTTGCTGTTTCAAATGGGTATGGAGCGAGGTATTTTCTTTTAGATCCAGAGTTTTTTCAAGGTAATCCTGAAAGGAATCCTGGTTCTGACCAGAAAGATGCCCGGAAGGTTGAGAGTCGTGCAGATTCGTTTTTATTCCCTGATCACTTTCAATTCTTTCTCCTAGAATCGTTGAGCTTTCATCAAATGAGGAGGAGAGAGTGTTTTCCCCGTCTGTTTTCTGGAGCAAAGGGTTTTTCTCAATTTCTTGTTCAACATAGGCCAGTAAATCAGCGTGAGAGAATTGCAACATCCTGATGGCTTGCTGCAAGCGGGGCGTCATTGCCAGGCCGTGGGCCTGCTGTGGCGCAAGACTCTGTGAATATGACATGGGGGCCTCATCCTTTTCTATCCCGAACCACACATTCCCTTCTGAGCGAGAATTTCTGTCCTATGACGTGAAGTTGGACAGTTTTTGGCATCGTTTTTCGTCGGAAAAGGGACTATGCAGCAGATTCTGGTGCGAGCAAGGCACATCCAGCAGGTGTAAACCTGCCTCGGTTCAACTTTCATTCCCTCTTCCTGGTGCCCCCCTTTGATGTTTTTTTTCCGAACAAGGTTAATATGATCGGAAACACTTGCTAGTCATCTTCGGTTAATGCTTCTTAACATTCCGTTAACGATAACGGACCTGTTTTTCATCCCGGCTTTTTTTTCAGCGGATCGTAGAAGGGAAGGAAGAAATGGATTCAGGACTGTCCGGAGAGTTCTGTTCTTTTTGGCTCCTTTTATTCATTGCACTAGATTTTTCTGTAAAACTATTGATTTTATGCAATAGCGGCGCTTGAGAGTTTCTTTTGGAAGCGGAAGACCAGGATAAAAATAAATTTAATGTGAAAAAATATCTTCGGCTTTCCATCCGGAGATATCAAGCCTGCAATAAGTTGGTAGGTTTTCAAAACAGTCGCGTGCGAGACCAAGACGTTGCTTCCGTTCAAGCATACAGATGAGCTTGTCGCGTATGGTATGCAGATGCAAGACATCAGCTGCGGCATACTGAAGTTGTTCTTGTGTGAGATCGGCAGTGCCCCAGTCCGAGCTTTGTTGCTCCTTTGATACCTCAATATTGATTAATTCGCGGATTAAGACTCTCAGACTATGACGATCAGAGTAGGTGCGCGCTAATTTTGAGGCAATTTTGGTGCAAAATATGGGATTGGGCATGATACCAAGATAGTGCTGCATGATGCTCATATCGAACCTGGCAAAGTGAAAAATTTTTTCAACAGTCCTGTCACTCAGGAGTTTGTTTAGATTAGGGGTAGCAGGTGGACCCGGGGAGATCTGGACGAGGTGAGCGCTGCCATCTCCTGCTGAAATCTGAACGAGGCAAAGACGATCACGTAAGGTATTCAGTCCCTCTGCCTCTGTGTCAACGGCAACGGAATCATGAAAAACAAGATCGTTCGGAATATCGCCCTTGTGCAGAGTGATTGGCATGGTCACGTCTCCCTGTTTTTTGTAGTTTCTGTCTGTTTTCCGCAACTTCAATCTGTTCCGTCCGGCGGTTCCCGGCTCTCTTATTTTCTGGACGTATTATTCCCAAAGATACTGTTAACACGAACCATGAAACGTCGGGAAATTCTAATGAAGGAGGTATGATTTTGCAACGTGATTGATTTTACAGAAAGGTACATTTTGTGAATGACCGACATAAGGTTGACATCAAAGCTTCATTTTTGTCACCTAGATCATGGACTGTCCTCCATTGATGCTCATCGTCGAACCTGTAATCCATCCAGATTCTTCGGAGACAAGAAAGACAACACAACGTGCAATTTCCTCAGTCTTTCCGAGACGGTCTGCGGGGATCTGGGGTAGGATTTTTTTCTCAATCAGGTCCCGAGGAATCGTCTGTAACATATCTGTCAGAATATAGCCCGGTGCAATAACATTGGCTGTAATGCCCTTGCGTGCATTTTCTTGTGCAACGGTCTTTATGAAGCCTATGAGCCCTGCTTTTGCGGCTGCATAATTTGCCTGTCCTATCTGTCCTTTTTGTCCATTAACGGAAGAAATAGAGACGATTCTACCGAATTGGCGCTCTCTCATTCCCTCAATGACGGTGCGTGTCATGTTGAATACGGAGTCAAGATTTGTCTTGATAACTTCTGACCATTGCCGGACATCCATTTTATGGAGTACGGTATCTCTTGTGATACCGGCATTATTGACCAGTATATCAACGGGACCGCACTCATCCTGTACTTTTTTGACCCCCAGTGTACAGGCGTTGAAATCACTGACATCCCACTTGCAGGTAAAAATACCTGTTTCGTTTCTGAAGATTTCTGCAGCTTCATCATTGTTGTTATAATTTGCGGCTACCTTGTAGCCTGCAGATTGTAGGGCACTGGAAATTGCAGCACCAATCCCTCGCGTGCCACCGGTTACAAGTGCAGCTCTATTCATAATATCTTCCTTTCCTGTGAAGGGTATCTTCAGTCTCGTGCGATACACATAGCAAGGCCCATCCCTCCTCCTATGCACAAAGTTGCGATGCCCTTTTTTACCTTTCGTCGTGACATTTCATATAAGAGGGTTACAAGGATTCGACAACCTGATGCTCCGATCGGATGGCCGATGGCAATAGCACCGCCATTGACATTTACTTTTTCAACATCCCATCCTATTTCTTTGTTTACAGCGATTGACTGGGCGGCGAAGGCTTCATTTGCCTCAATTAGATCAAGAGAACCAACATCCCATTTTGCTTTTTTCAGTGCTTCCTGTGCTGCGGGGACAGCGCCAATGCCCATAATTTCAGGTGCAACGCCTGCCTGTGCCCATGAGACAATACGGGCAAGGGGCTGAAGGTTGCGTTTTTCTGCGTCCTCTGCTGTCATCAGCAGGAGGGCTGCGGCCCCGTCATTAATGCCGCTGGCATTCCCTGCGGTGACTGTACCACCCACTTCAAAAACAGGACGTAGATGATTGATTTTTTCAAGGGTAACGCCGTGTCTAATATATTCATCCACCGCGATTTTTATCTCTTTTTTTCCTTCCCGCAAGGTTATCGTCACGATTTCATCCTCAAAAAATCCGTTTTTTTGAGCATTTTCGGCTTTATTTTGGGAAGAGACGGCAAGATCATCCTGCTGATCACGACTGATATGATACTGTTTTGCGATATTTTCCGCAGTATTTCCCATGTGGTAATCGTTGAAAGCGTCCCAGAGTCCGTCCTTGATCATTGTGTCAACGAGCGTGACCTCTCCCATTTTTTTTCCTTTGCGAAGAAATGCGCAATGAGGGGTCTGGCTCATACTTTCCTGACCACCTGCAATGACAATCCGCGCTGTTTCTGTTTGAATGGCCTGCAATCCGAGTGCGACTGCCCGCAAGCCTGAGCCGCATACCTGATTGATACAGGAAGCGGGCGTTGTAACAGGAAATCCTGCGCTTATAGAGGCCTGTCTGGCCGGATTTTGTCCCTGTCCTGTCGTCAGGACTTGACCCATGATGACCTCTGAGACGTCTTCCGGGGCGATATGCGCCCGTTCAAGCACTTCACGAAGGACGATCCCCCCAAGCTGGTGAGCTTTGAGTTCTGATAAAGAACCACTGAAAGACCCTACGGGCGTGCGGGCTGCACTGACGATTACGATATCCTTGGGCATTGTCATTTCCCTATATTTAGTGAGTGTGCTCTGATTTTCCAGTGACGCTCTTCCCTGAGTTTGAACGCGAATTTGATGATATAAATTACTGTATTTATTTTACTAATATTTTATTGAACATTTATTGATGCTTTTTTTATTTTTGAGTAAAGAGGATGCTTTTTAAAATTTTTTATTATCTTTTTGGAAAGTTATGTTTCTTTCCATTTTCTGTAAAAGGTTTATTTTGCATACGGATCCTTGGGAAGGAATGATCATTTTATCAAACATAATGTGAGTATAATGAGGTTATGAGGTTTTTTTCGATCAAATGGAGTGTGTTGTGGATTTGGACCTATTTTTGGGACAAAAGCACAGAGATGTAATGAGAGGGATGGGCTTGCGTTGAGGGTACAGGAGTGTTTATATTTCCGACTGGAGACAGAGGCGTGTGTATGTTTCTGAAGGAGAGGATGAGAGGGTGTGAGGTGGGGGATTGAAAATGACCCGGAGTGAAGGGACGCCAGTACTCATCAGAAAGTACGCCAATCGTCGCCTTTATAATGTTGATAAAAGTTGCCATGTGACGCTTAAAGATCTTGCTACTCTGATCAGGTCAGGGCGTGATTTTATCGTTCATGATGCCCGCGATGGTAGTGATATCACTCGGCCGATTCTCACACAGATTATTTTTGAGCAGGAGAGCAATGACGATCATCTCTTCCCGGTTCGTTTCCTGCAGCAGCTTATTCGTATGCATGATGATAGCCTGCGGGGTTTTATCCCCGGTTATCTGGAGATGTGTTTGGAGTCATTTATCCGCGAGCAGGAACGTATTTCTCAGAAGGTTACAGGTATGTGGCCTGCTGTTCCTCTGGATGTCCTGCAAAAGCAGGCCCATCAGAATTTTGCTATTTTTGATCATTTTTTGTCTTTATTCGCTTCCTCTGCTTCCTCTGCTTCCTCTGCTTCCTCTGCTTCCTCTGCTTCCTCTGCTTCCTCTGGGGATGATCTGTCCGGACTGCAAGAGACAGAAGAGGCTAAGGCGACAGAGACGGATTAGGGAGAAAGATCAAGATACCGGAGAGAGGTGATCGATGAGTTGTGCTTCAAATTCAATGCATCGGGTCTGGAATAAGCATGCATGGATGGTGAACGCCGTTGCCTTGATACAATTCCGGCCGACCAGATAGATAGCCTTGCAGATAGTCAATCCCCCAGATTTTCAGGAGTGTGGCATCTTCTTCTGTTTCTACACATTCTGCAACTGTGAGGATATTAAAATGGCGCGCAAGATCAATGAAGCTGCGGACATAGACTTGATTGTCCAGATCGTTTGAAAGACCCTTGATAAAACTGCCGTCAATTTTGACAAGATCAACATTCAACAGCTTCAGGTTCCGAAATGATGTATAACCGGCACCAAAATCATCAATAGCAACCTTATAACCAAGGGCGCGCAATGTCGCAATAAGATATTGTGTGTGTTTAATGTCATGTATGAAGGTGGTTTCTGTAATTTCAATGGTCAGGCGTCGTGCCAAATCAGGATGGTGCTGTGCTTGCGTTTCCAGTATATCAATCCATGTGCGATGGGACGTGGTTTCGATTGATACATTGACGGTAAGGTTGATATCAGGATTTTGTATCAGGTTGGATATGGCCAGTTCTATCATGCGGCAATCAAGTGCGCCTATAAGGCCGAGTGTTTCCGCATGTTTCAGAAATGAATCCGTATTCAGAATCGTTCCGTCCATTTGACGTATACGCATAAGGCATTCATACATGATGATTTTCTTGTTTCGTGCATTCACGATCGGTTGTAGGCTATAAGTAAGGTTTCCCTCGTTCAAAGCCATCGTGATCAGGTTGATTATCTTCAGATTTTTCTGGCGCACCGATTCTCGTTTTTTATCTCCCCTGTATATCACATAGGGGACAGAAGATGTTTTTTTGCACTGATCAAGGGCATCTTGTGCAGATATCAGCGCATTTTCGTCTGTGTCGGCATCTGTTGGGATGAGAACGGCACCAACGGAAATCATGCGTGCGACGGGGATAGCCTCCATGGAAATCTCCATATCAGAGATCGTCTTTATTAGCCTTTTGATAACGATTTCTAAATCTGGTGGATGACATTCACTGAGGATAATACCGAATTTGTTTCCTGAACAGCGGCCAATCAGATCCGTCGTCCGCAATTTACGGTGCAATTGTGTAGCGATTTTACGGAGCATATTGTCTGCTATGTTAAATCCGTAAGACTGATTGATAAGTTCAAGGTTATTGACAGAGATGATGAGGAAAGCTGCTGTAAAATTATTGGACTTTGCGCGGTCAATTGCTGCACAGAGGGCGGAGGTGAGAGCCTGCCGGCTGAGCTTTCCGGTTAGTTTATCAGTCTGGTTCAGATAGATCAGACGCTGCTCCCGTTCATGACGCGCATTGACCTGGCGGATGAGACCGCAGGCGTGCGCTGGTTTATTATTGGGACCAGGAAACCAGCGCCCTGAATCTTCAATCCAGATGCGCGTTTTCTGATCGTGTCCCAAAGGGCAGAGTGCGTAGGTTAGTTCATAACGAACACTGCTTTTTACACTGGGGGCTCTTGTATGATTGAGGATGTGATCATAAAGGGTCCGAATATTCGACTCATCAAAAAGAGCGATATAATTTCGTCCTAGTGAAAGAGAATCTATCGTCTTGACTCCTAAAATCTCTGAAGCACCTGGGCTCCATAACATTTTATCAGTCCCGATATTCCAGTCATAAGAGGCTAGATCCGCCAATTGCAGAAGTTCTTGAACGTCCTTATTGACGAAATTCATTTTCATAGGTTCCCTCTATCCGGGGTTCAATGCTCTCCACAGGCTATTCTGTCCTGTATCGTGGATTTTCGTTTTTATTTGTATAGTTTGACTCAATCTTACAGATGATTTCTTTCTTACTTTTTCTGTAGTTTTCTTGAAAAAATGTTCACTTGTTTTTTCAGGGGGATTATATTTTTCCTGTTTATTTTTAGAGACTTGCATTATATTCTTACCCGATAGTAAATTTTTTTGGGGATGAGAGGCGGATTTTAAATGTCGCTGAATTCGGGGTCTTCTTATTAAGGCCTAGTTGTTCAGTGTCGTTCCGTAAGATCGGTCTATCCTCACAGACAGTCCTGCAGATGGCGCTGCGAGAAACTTGATAAAGCCAGAAAGGAAAGCCTTTTGAAGGAGAATTTCCGAGAGGGCTTGTTGTCTGTTGGGGCTTTTGTTTCAGGAAGAGAGCTATATTTTTTGGTTGTTCAGTTTAGGCGCAGAAAAACCGTTCACGTTCTAGATCTCCATATTCTGTCTTCTGGACTTTCTCTGAAGATTGACGTGACTTCTGGTTTGTTTTCGGTATTAATGACCCGTAAATCAAACCTTCGGAGAGACAAAAGTCTTTCACCGTTGAGATAGTGTCTATACGGTAAAGGGGCATTTTTAATAGGCTCTCACTTCTCAGTGCCGTGATTTTTTCAGGTCTTGCCTCGTTTTAGGCAGTATGGAAGGCAATCGAACTTCCTTGTCGCCGTCTGTCCGGCACTCTCTCATCTATGATTCCTTATTCTCACGCGAAGACATAGCCCCGCGCAGAGAAACAAGCCCGAAACAGTCAGCCCGAAAGACTATCTTGCTTCAGGAATCAGATTTGGGAGTGAGAATCTGACGCCCACGGTACATGCCGCTTTTCATGTCTACATGATGAGGGCGGCGATACTCACCTGATTCCTTGTCCTCAATATAGACAGGTGATTTAAGGGCGTCTGCAGAGCGACGGAAGCCCCGCTTCATCGGGGAGGTCTTTTTTTTCGGTACAGCCATTCATAAAGTTCCAGAAATATATGAGAGTCAGGGCAGTGGCCCCTATTCTACCCGTATGAAAGATTTCTCTTCCCCGAAGGAAGAGAACAGACCAGCGTGGATTCTCGACGTGAAAGAGAGGAAAATCTTCCCGTGAAGGAGAAAAACGGTCTGTTCCTTCCCACCTTGACGCGAACCACCTTCCTTCTTATAAACGTTTTTTCCTGCTTTATCTAGATATGAGAAAGACATTAACGATTTTTATCGGATTTTCTTTCTTTTTCAGTGGGATAAAATACAGTTTTTTCTTCTGTTATTTTTTGAGGATTCTTTATGATTTTTAAGGATAGATTGGCGCAGGTGGCGAAGATGGTGGAAGCTTCATTCAGTGAGGTTTTTAACGAAATCATGTGCCAGACACCTCCGCGGTTACTCGCTGCGATGCAGCACAGCGTTTTTGGAGCCGGTAAACGGTTTCGTCCTTTTTTGCTCATGAAGAGTGCGGAGATTTTTGGGAGCAGCTCGTTAATGAGCCTGCGTGTAGCGGTAGCCTTGGAATGTGTCCATTGTTATTCACTGACTCACGATGATCTTCCAAGTATGGATAATGACGTTCTTCGTCGCGGAAAACCGACGGTTCATATTGTTTTTGGTGAAGCTCTTGCCATGATGGCAGGCGATTCTCTGTTGATGCTCGCTTTTGAAATTTTAGCTGACGAACGGTCTCATCCTGATCCTGCTATTCGTTCCCGTCTGATTCTAGCACTTGCCCGTGCTTCCGGTGCATGTTCTATGACAGGGGGGCAAGCATTGGATATTGAATCATTAACTGATATTCCTGATGAGGCTGATATTATGCGCCTGCAGGCTATGAAGACCGGTGCTCTGCTGCGTTATGCTGTGATTGCCGGAGGGATCATCGGAAAAGCAGATGAAAGCGCACTATTCCTTTTGGGTGCTTATGGAGATGCTGTAGGTATGGCCTTCCAGATTGCAGATGACCTGCTTGATGCCAATGAGCAGGGCATAGAGACAGGAGGCTCTTCCAACAGGGACGTGCTGCTTAAAAAAGTGACTCTTGTTCAGAAACTCGGCGTTGATGAGGCCCGCCATCGCCTCACCTTTCTTGTGGATGAGGCCATTGCGCATCTTGCGGATTTTGGCCCAGAAGCAGAACCGTTGCGTGAGGCGGCGCGCTTTGTTATAACGAGAGAGACGTAGAGACGGTCTCTTCCGTTCCTTTTTCTCCGTTTCCGTAGCGTTTGGAGACGTATGCCTCAATGATTCGTTTGAATTCTTCGGTCATTTCGGCCCCTCGCAGGGTAAGAGCTTTTTGACCATCAATAAAAACGGGTGCAATGGGCGCTTCACCGGAACCGGGTAATGAAATACCGATATCAGCATGCTTACTCTCACCTGGTCCATTAACGATACAACCCATTACAGCGATCTTCATACGTTCAACACCTGAATGGTTTTTTTTCCAGACTGGTATGCGCTCGTCTAGATAATCCTGAATAGTCTTGGCTAATTTCCGGAACCTTACACCCGTCGTACGTCCACAGCCCGGGCAGGCTGTGACACTTGGGGTAAATGCCCGCATCCCCATTGTTTGGAGCAATTCGCGCGCCACCTTCACTTCTTGCGTGCGGGGTTCCCCCGGTTCAGGGGTAATTGAGACGCGAATGGTGTTGCCGATGTTTCTCTGGAGCAAAATAGCTAAAGCGGCACTGGAGGCTACAATGCCTTTTGTTCCCATACCGGCTTCAGTGAGACCCAAGTGCAGGGCATAATTACAGCGTGCGGCAAGAGTTTCGTAAATCGTAATCAGATCCTGCAGAACTGAAACCTTTGCTGAAATAATAATCTTGTCGCGGCCCATTCCTAATGTTTCGGCACGTTGCGCGGAAAGAAGACACGATTGAATGATGGCTTCATGCATGACGGCTGCGGTGCTCTGCGGTTGTGATAATTTTGAATTCTCATCCATCAGGGATGTGAGGAGATCCTGATCAAGGCTTCCCCAGTTGACGCCAATGCGCACTGGCTTTCCATGTGTTAACGCACATTCAATCATGGATGTAAATTGCGTATCCCTCTTGGCCTTGAACCCTACATTTCCGGGATTGATACGATATTTGGAGAGGGCTTTTGCACAAGCGGGATGATCGGCAAGCAATTTGTGTCCGATATAATGGAAATCGCCGACGAGCGGAACATGGATATTCATGCTGTCCAGTCTGTCACGAATATAAGGAACAGCCGCCGCAGCAGCATCCCTGTCCACTGTGAGACGAACAAGTTCGGAACCGGCACGTACAAGCTCTACTGTTTGCCGTACCGTTGCGTCAATATCGGCGGTATCAGTATCAGTCATGGACTGCACGACAACCGGTGCGTTACCGCCTATGATAACCCCATCAACGGAGACGGATGTTGAACGATATTTTTCAGGAGATAAGGGAGCCATAATCATTTTAGCATAGAGTGCCATTTTTCTGGAAGGAAATGAATGACAAGAAACGTAAGCAGCCGGACCTTGTGCTCTCCTCCTGTAAGGTTAAGAACCGTCCCTAATTTTCAGGTAAAAACACGGCATATATTTTCCAGAGCAGCTGTACAGGGAGAGGACATAATCGTCTATACTGTATGTATATATCAGAGTCAAAGGGAAAATAGAGAAAGAAAAGAGAGGAGACAATGGAATGGATTTTAGGGGTTTTGTAGCCCTGATTACAGGGTCAACGAGTGGTATTGGGCTTGGGATTGCGCGAGGTCTTGCCGCGAAAGGCGCGTCTGTAATGCTCAATGGCCTGGAAAGCAGTGAAAAAATGAGCTGCATACGGACTGAACTTGCTCAGGAATACAATGTCGAAGTGATGTATGTGCAAGCTGACATGCTAAAGCCCACAGATATCTTATCAATGATTAAATGCTGTGAAAATGTGTTTGGTCATGTTGATATACTGGTGAACAATGCCGGTATGCAGTATGTTGCCCCCGTTGAGACATTTCCTCCGGACAAATGGGACGCTATCATTTCTTTGGGTACGACAGTGCCCTTTCACACTATTCGGGCTGTTTTGCCCGGCATGAGGAAGCGCAAATGGGGTCGCATCATTAATACGGCCTCTGCTCATGCGCTTGTTGCCTCACCTTTCAAGTCTGCTTACGTAGCATCAAAGCATGCACTAGCGGGATTAACCAAGTCAATTGCTCTGGAAACCGCTCGTGATGGTGTGACTGTTAATGCGATTGCACCAGGTTATGTCTGGACTTCGCTTGTCGAAACGCAGATTCCCGAAACCATGAAGGCGCGCAAC
Organism: Alphaproteobacteria bacterium; assembly: GCA_028599125.1. Taxonomy (GTDB): domain Bacteria; phylum Pseudomonadota; class Alphaproteobacteria; order Rhizobiales; family NORP267; genus JAQRMX01. The sequence continues at coordinate 17,289 of JAQRMX010000009.1, forward strand.
TTGACGGAAGAGGAAGTTAAAAATGATGTTTTGCTTGCAGCGCAGCCAACGAAGCAGTTTGTCACTGTTGAACAGATAGCGGCCCTTGTCTGTTTTTTGGCGAGCAAGGACGCGGCATCAATCACCGGAGCGATTTTGCCTATAGATGGTGGCTGGACAGCGCAGTAATAGAGGAGGTTCGATGTTTCCGTAAAAATAGAAGGAGGAGACGTCTCTCCGGTAAAGATGGCTGTCATCCTGGACGACCGCTGTAGTGAGGAGAATGCCGGATGACTATCTGAACGGATCAATACAGACCTTTGCTGCATATTGAGCTTTGCGGGAAACGGGATGAAGCAAACTAGTTCCAGCATTTTTGACGGAGGCCTAGTGATTATGTTCCGTAATGTAAGCGGGGAGTGTCATTTGATTTCTGTTTTGCATCGTCTCTGTGCTATTATCATTTTTGCCTTTCTTTTTGTTCAAGGAAAGAGGCACTGTAAATGCTGTGGTCTCCTTTTGTCCCGGTCGTCCGAAAATTCGGGGTTCTGTTTGAAACGCTAATAAGGGACTGATCGTTTGCGGTGTAAATAAGGTTCAAGGAGGGTTAGCTCATGGGCTGCAAGGTTGCCGTGGTCGGTGCGACCGGTAATGTCGGCAGGGAAATACTCAATGTTCTTTGTGAACGTGAAGTTTCCGTTGATCGGGTCTACGCTTTGGCCTCACGCCGCTCATTGGGTGTAGATGTCTCTTTTGGTGATAAAACGCTAAAGTGTTGTGACCTGGAGCAATTTGATTTCTCAAAAGTTGATTTTTGTCTTATGTCAGCGGGAAGTGAAATCTCTCTCTTGTGGGCACCTCGGATTGGCAAACAGGGTTGCCTGATTATTGATAATTCATCTGCCTGGCGTTACCACTCGGATGTTCCCCTTATTGTTCCTGAGGTGAATGCCGACGCTGTGGCACAGGTTTCCGAGAAGAACATCATTGCCAGTCCAAATTGCTCCACAGCGCAACTCGTTGTCGCACTTAAACCTCTTCATGATGCTGCCTGCATTAAGCGCGTTGTTGTGGCAACCTATCAGTCTGTTTCCGGTGCAGGAAAGGAAGCGATGGATGAATTGTGGAACCAGACGCGCAGTATTTTCAGCATCGGCAAAAGCGGCCCGAAAGTCTTCACGAAGCAAATTGCCTTCAATATTATTCCGCACATTGACATTTTTATGGAAGATGGATCAACGAAGGAAGAGTGGAAAATGGTTGCTGAAACCAAAAAGATACTTGATCCTGCCATAAAGCTGAGTGCAACTTGCGCGCGGGTCCCTGTTTTTGTTGGCCATTGCGAGGCGGTAAATATTGAATTTAAGCGCGCTATAACGGCATCTGATGCCCGTAAGATTTTGCGTGAGGCGCCGGGATGTCTGGTTGTCGATGATCCGAAAAAAGAGCGCTATGTAACACCGGTGGAGTGTGTCGGCAATTACGCCACCTTCATTTCCCGGATACGTGAGGATGTTACTGTAGAAAATGGTCTGTCCCTGTGGTGCGTCTCGGATAATCTTCGGAAGGGGGCGGCCCTGAACACGGTTCAGATCCTTGAAGCTGTTCTTAAACGCAATCAGGCGTCTGACAGAAATCTTCAGAAATAGCTCCTGCGCTCCCTTTTATGTCTTGCACAAGCGTGAGACTATTTCCATAGAAAATGGTCTGCACCCTGTGGTGCGTCTTAGCCTCTCTTTTTCCTGGACCTAATGGTACGACAGCCGGAGGAAAAGATTAAAACGCTTTCCTAAGGGGCAATAATAACAGGGTAAAATATGTTTTCATGTTTGTTATAAACAAGAAGGTCAAGCGTCCGGATGTCGAACCACATGCCATGCAGGTGTAAGTCTCCCGCCTTTTCTTTTTTTGCTATGTAAGGAAAGCTTCTCAAATTTTCAAGGGAGTAAGTAATAGCGGCATGTTCCATGCGGGTCTGCCTGGGCAGGTCTGTTTTATCTTTATCCGGCCCATGTTGCTCTGCGTCTGCCAGCAATCCTACCCATTTGCCGATAGCATCATCTTGTGAAAGACCCTCTCTTTCTTTTTGAAGATAGGCAGTGATGCCGCCGCATCCGTGATGCCCCATAATGACGACATGCTTGATAGACAGAGCCAGAATACCAAATTCCAGTGCTGCGGCGACGCCCTGATAGGGGGCGTCAGTATCATAGGGAGGAACAATATTGGCAACATTGCGCAACACAAGAGCTTCTCCTGGGCTGGTACCAAAAATAAATTCCGGAACCACACGGGAATCACTACAGCTGATAATCATGAAAGCCGGGCTCTGAATCTCTGGAAGAATCTGCCTTGAGGTAGAGTGTTCCCCTGAGCTTTTCTTGCGAAAATCGCGATAGCCGCGCAGCAATTTTTCGAATTCGCCTACTTCGTCCATCATGCTCTGTCAAAACTATTTTTAGGACTTCAAAATATATACGATTCTTATTACTACTAATTTTTATACTTATTCCCATTATTTATGCAACAAGGTTTTTTCCTTCATATTTCTGTAATCTGGCCTGAAAGAGAAATGGGAGAGCGGAGAACAAAGACCGCCCGGACTTAATTTTTTAAAATGACGACCAAATTCCCGTCATATTAATACGTGATTTCTTCAAGGTTTGTGTAAATAGGAAAAGAGTAAAAGTTTTCGGGTTGATTAAAAACGCCTCTGTCCTGTTTTTCCTTACCTTCGGAAAGGAATTTTGCGTGGTAGGGGGGACCTGGGTTGTGCGGATAGTCTGGACTTCCCTATTCCTTACTTGCGCATGTCGGTTCGGCTTGCGTATGCTGATCCGGTTAGCATTATAGGATAGCTGTACGAAGCCGTTGTTTATCAGCTTGTCTTTTGACTGTTTTTTTGTCCTGTGCCGTGGACTTTTTGGTTGGCTCTCTGCGCTTTTTATAGGGCATGTATTTTGAAAGGTATGATTTTCTTTGTCGTGTTTGTTGATGAAATTTGGAGGAACGTCTCTTGCGGGTATCGGGCGTATCAAGTGTGCGGCCCGGCATATAGAACGTGAATGTGCAGCGGGACAGAAAGTTGTCGTTGTTACTTCTGCTATGGCTGGTGTAACTGATAAGCTCATAGGCTGGATGCGTGAGCTTTCCTGTATTTGTGATTTGCGTGAATATGACAGCGTCATTTCTTCCGGTGAGCAGGTAACATCCGGTCTTCTATCAATTGCCTTGCAGGAGCTGGGTATTTCAGCACGCTCATGGCAGGGATGGCAAATCCCTGTCATAACTGATGAGCTGCATGGAGCGGCCCACATTGAAAAAATTGATGGGCACGCCCTTCATGAATCTCTGAACCAGGGACATGTTGCAGTGATAGCAGGATTTCAGGGGGTGACGCCCTCGGGGCGAATATCAACACTTGGTCGCGGGGGTTCTGATACGAGCGCTGTCGCCATTGCAGCCGCGCTATCTGCGGATCGCTGCGATATCTATACTGATGTGGATGGGGTCTATACAAGTGATCCGCGGATTGTATCCCGTGCCTGTCGTCTTGACCGTATTTCCTATGAAGAAATGTTAGAATTTGCGTCTCTTGGAGCCAAGGTATTACAGACACGTTCGGTGGAAATGGCGATGAAGTACCGGGTTCCGATTTGCGTGCGTTCATCTTTTGCGGTACCGGATACTTTTGCGCTTTTACCTGTAGACGGTAGTTCTTTCACAGGAACCCTTGTCTGCGATGAGGATGAAATCATGGAAAAACAAATTGTCAGCGGCGTTACTCATTCTATGGATGAAGCAAAAATCACGCTGATTGGGCTCAGGGATAAACCGGGAATTTCAGCAAGGGTTTTCGGTAGTTTAGCGGCAGCCAATATCAGTGTGGATATGATCGTGCAGACTGTGTCTGGAGGAGGCGAGCGTACGGATATGACGTTCACTGTCCCGGTTTCTGATTTTGACCGTGCTATGCAGATAATTGGAGCCATAAAGAGTGATATCGGATATGATGACCTTCTGGGTTCGAGCGGTATTGCGAAAATCTCTGTGATTGGGGTCGGGATGCGCAGTCATGCTGGTGTTGCGGTTAAAATGTTTAAGGCTCTGGCTGAGCTCGGGATTAATATTCAGGCGATTACAACCTCTGAGATTAAGATCAGTGTTCTCATTGATTCCGCCTTTGTTGAACTTGCTACCCGCGTGCTCCATAGCACCTACGGTCTGGATTCCAAAAAAGAAGGCATGTGAGTAGACGGAGGGCTGGGCTCTCAGTCTATTTTGCTTTCCGCTTTTATTATTTTCTGAATTTTCTTTTCCGAATGTGTGCGGGGAAGGGGAGATGCTTATTCCGGTCTGTTATAAGGGGAGGTCTTTTTTCATTCATTCTTATTGTAGCTTATTTTCTTTCCAGATGGTCCTGTTTTTGTCTGGAGGGCATTTTTCAGGCGGGGCGTTTTTATGGATTTCACGAGTCTGTTTTTTTGCAGGATTTATGCTTGAAAATGTAACAGCTGGACATATTTTCAGAAATATCTGATTCCATACCGGCCCAGTGCAGGAGGTCAATGTCTCCTGCGGCGTGAATGAGTGGTTTTCCTTTCATTCCTGTTGTTTTCTTCTGACAGTTTCGCGCCGGCTTTGATTCTTTTCTAATGCAAGTTATGATTGCCTTATCCTATTGATCATAAGGATTTCGGAGATGTCTGTTCCTATTGTTTCGGTTGAAAAATTAAGTCTTTTATTGAGACGCTTTGAAGTGGTTCAGGCGCAATTGATCGGGGGGAGTGACCCTGCACTCTATGTGAGTTTATCACGAGAATACGCGGAACTTGAGCCGTTAATTTCCAAGATAAGAGAATGGATGGATTTGCACAAAGAGCAGGATGAGGTTGAGCGGATTATTGCGGAGAGGGACGCAGATCCAGAGCTTCTTTCTCTTGCACAGGGTGAATTTTCTGATCTTTGTGAACGCGTTAAAAGTGTCAGTCACGAACTGAATTTTTTACTATTACCCAAGGATTCAGCAGATAAGAAAAGTGTCATCCTTGAGGTGCGTGCCGGTACAGGTGGTGATGAGGCAGCCCTTTTTGCCGGCGATCTTTTTCGGATGTATCAGTGCTACGCGGTGCTTCATTCCTGGAAAGTCGAGGTTGTGTCAGCCTCTGAAGCAGAGCTTGGAGGCTATCGGGAAGTCATCGCCGCAATCAAGGGGGTTTCTGTTTATGAGCGCCTGAAATATGAGTCTGGCGGTCATCGGGTGCAGCGCGTGCCCGTGACTGATCCGAGCGGGCGTATTCATACGTCCGCAGTGACAGTCGCTGTTCTACCTGAAGCGGAGACTGTGGATGTAGAAATTCTGGATAAGGATCTGCGTATTGATGTTTATCGCTCCTCAGGAGCCGGGGGACAGCACGTGAATAAAACAGACAGTGCGGTCCGTATTACGCATCATCCGACCGGCATTGTGGTGGCAGTTCAGGATGAACGTTCCCAACATAAAAACAAGGCGCGGGCTATGGATTTGCTTCGTACCAGAATTTATGACATGCGGCGGCGCACTTTTGACGAAGAGCGTGCTGCTGACCGCAAGAGCCAGGTTGGTTCCGGAGACCGATCTCAACGTGTGCGAACTTACAATTTTCCTCAGGGGCGGGTGACGGATCACCGCGTCAACCTCACCTTGTACAAACTTGAACAATTGATGAAAGGGGAGGCTCTGGATGAGCTGATTGACGTGATTACAACAAGAGATCAGGCGGCGCGTCTGGCGGCCCTTGAAGAGTGAGTGTTTCATGTTTGTTGACGATTATAAAGCTCCGGTATGCCTGAATAAACGAACATTACAGGAGGCTGTTCGTATCACGAGAGATATTTTTGGCGTGCAGGGTATTGAAACGCCTGCCCTTGATGCGCGTTTGCTGGTCTGTATGGCGGGCCGGGCGTCATATAAGGATCTTATTACTTCACCGGTTCGCCAGCTGAGCAGGCAACAGGCTGTTTTGCTGGAGAGCCTGACGGCTCGCCGTCTTGCCGGGGAGCCGGTTGCCCGTTTGCTCGGCTATAAAGAATTCTGGGGTCGTAATTTTTACCTCGGTCCGGATACGCTTGTTCCGCGACCGGACAGTGAAACGCTTATCGAAGCAGCACTGGCGCATTTAAGCGCTAAGGGTTCATCCACGCCTCCTGTTATTCTTGATCTGGGAGTCGGATCAGGTTGCCTTTTGATCACATTACTAGCGGAATTACCCCAGGCGTTCGGCATCGGTGTTGATATTTCAATGAATACACTCCTTGTTGCCTGCGGAAATGCGGTTATACACGGAGTAGCAGAGCGTTCTTTGTTTCTTTGTGGTCATTATGCCTTGGCTTTGGGGGGACCTTTTGATATGATCATTGCGAATCCACCTTACATAGAAAGGGATCAGATTCCTCTTTTACAAAAAGAAGTGGCAGTATATGAACCATCTTTGGCTCTTGACGGAGGTCAGGATGGTCTTGATGAGATCAGGCGGATTGTCCCTCAGATTCATGGTGTTTTAGAAGAGAAAGGGTGTTTTTTACTGGAGATTGGCTCAGGGCAATCTGAAAGAACGGCTGCTCTTCTTCGTGCTGCCGGTTTTTTTATTGACCCTTCCTCTGATTTTTTTTCTGATCTTGGAATGCACATACGTGTCATTCGGGTTCTGAATTGAATATGTTTTGAACAAAAAAATTGGAATTCAGGATTGAACGCGCTAGATTCTGCGAGGAATTTGCCTTAGGGTACATTGCCGGGCAGTGCTTGATGGGCTGCCAATTAAGGCTTGCTTTATTTACCCTGTGCTTTTTCTTACGGGTAAGAACAAGCCGTATTCTCTGTACGTGCCTGCTGATAAGTGCTCTTTTCTTTCAGGGAAGCGAGAGCCTGACTTCAGTTGTCATTGATCTTGGACTTTTTTTGTCATGTGTACGTTTTGACCGGCAAGGCTTGAAGGGGCTCTTTGCTCTCCATTCCTCAGGGAAGAAAGCCTTTTCAGTAAATGTATTTCTCCTGTATGAGCAGAGAGGAAGAGACTTATTCCAGATTTCCCGGATTACGCGAGTAATTTAATCTGAAATTTTATAACCGAGCATTGGAAACAGGCAGTTGATAAGACAAAATCAGCAGAATAGTAAGCGTGGTGGCCGTAGCCGGAAGGTGGTTGGCGGTTTGAACCGAGTTTACGAGAGTAATGGGCCGGATGTGAAAATTCGGGGGACAGCAAGCCATATTGCGGAGAAATATACTGCTCTTGCACGTGATGCACATGTGTCTGGCGATCCTGTTATTGCAGAAAATTATATGCAACATGCGGAGCATTATTCACGTTTTATTGCTGCGATTCAGGCACAACAGCAGAGCCAGAACTCCTCCCCTCCTTATCTTGAGGAAGGGGGGGAGGCGCCCACCTGTGTAGCCGGTGGAGATGGAGAGACTGCTCAGCCTGATCCCGTCCAGCTTGATGCGAGTCAGTCAGGTCCTCGTCAGCAAAATCCCCGTTATCATGGCCCCCGTCAGCAAAGCCCCCGGCAATCAGGTCCCGGCAGGGTGCGGCGCTTCCGGAATCGTGAGGAAGAAAAGGAAGGGACGGAGTCTTGTCCTCCCTTTCCTGCTGTTGAAGGATAAGGGTTGATTTTCTGCTTCTTACCCCATCATTCGTTCATAAGAGGAAGCGGCCTCTCTGTTTGTGTGCATATCATTTTTACTTTCTTTTCGTCTTCTTTTGCTTTTTACTTTCCTTTTATTCTCAATTGGCTGAGTTGTTCAGGAGTTGTGTTTTTTGCAAACTGGAGTGAACATGAATTTTGAAAAATATACTGAGCGGTCCCGTGGTTTCATACAGTCTGCGCAGACTTTCGCTTTGGGAGAGTCTCATCAGCAATTTTGTCCTGAGCACCTTCTCAAAGTTCTTGTTGATGATGAGGATGGCTTTGCAGCTGGATTAATCAGCGCTGCCGGAGGACGTTTTTCTGAGATCACTGGGGGGCTTAAGGAATTGTTGTTGAATATCCCCAAAGTTGAAGGGAGCAGCGGTCAAATCTATCTTTCATCCTCGCTTGCCCGTATTTTCAAGGTAGCTGAGGATTCCGCGAAAAAAGCTTCAGATAGCTATGTAACCGCCGAGAGGCTGTTGTTGGCTATGGTGATTGAGACGAAAAGTGCAGTCGGTCAACTCCTGAAGCGCGCAGATGTAACGCCAAAAAGACTGAATGAGGCGATCGATCAGGTTCGCAAGGGACGTAAGGCTGATAGTGCGTCAGCAGAAAATGCTTATGGAACTCTGAAAAAATATACGCGTGATATGACGTTGGTTGCCCGTGAAGGCAATTTGGATCCGGTTATTGGTCGTGATGAAGAGATTCGTCGAACTATTCAAGTTTTGTGCCGCCGTACAAAGAATAATCCCATATTGATCGGTGAACCAGGAGTTGGAAAGACGGCCATTGTAGAAGGTTTGGCCTTACGCATTACCAATGGTGATGTTCCGGAAAGCCTCCGGAACAAGAAGTTGCTGGCGCTGGATATGGGTTTGTTGATTGCCGGTGCCAAATATCAGGGTGAATTTGAAGAACGTTTGAAGGGGGTCCTCTCTGAAATCAGTCTGAGTGATGAACCGGCAATACTCTTTATTGATGAGATTCATACCATTGTTGGGGCAGGCCAGACGAATGGGGCAATGGATGCATCCAACTTGTTAAAACCTTCTCTTGCGCGCGGAGAACTCCATTGTGTCGGCGCGACAACACTTGATGAATATCGCAAATATATAGAACGGGATGCGGCCCTTGCCCGTCGCTTTCAGCCCGTTTTCGTTTCTGAGCCGACGGTTGAGGACACAATCTCCATTCTCAGGGGCCTGAAAGAGAAGTATGAACTGCATCATGGTGTGCGCATTACTGATTCGGCTATTGTTGCAGCTGCAACACTTTCCAACCGTTACATTACCGAACGTTTTTTGCCGGATAAGGGTATTGACCTGATTGACGAAGCGGCGAGTCGCTTGCGCATTCAAGTAGATTCTAAACCTGAAGAACTTGACGAGCTTGACCGGCGGATTATCCAGCTCAAAATTGAAAGCGAAGCACTGAAGAAGGAAGAAGATCAGGCTTCGCGTGACAGATTGGAAAAGTTGAATCTGGAGCTTGCGGGATTAGAGGAAGAATCAGCAGGCCTGACAGGCCAATGGCGTACAGAGAAAGAAAAATTGCTTCAGGTTAACAAGATAAAGGAGCAGCTTGATCAGGCGCGCAATGATCTGGAAAAAGCAAGGCGTTCCGGTGATTTAGGGAAAGCGAGTGAATTTGCCTACGGGATTATCCCGGATCTTGAAAAGAAGCTTAAGGCTTTTGAGGAAAGGCAGCAGCAGTCTCAAGATTCTCTTGAGGAGGCCGTTACCGCCAATCATGTGGCACAAATTGTTTCACGCTGGATAGGCGTGCCTATTGAAAAGATGCTTGAGGGTGAGCGTGAAAAGCTTCTGGCGATGGAAGAAACTCTCTCACAACGTGTTGTAGGCCAGTATGAAGCTGTTCATGCGGTCTCAACAGCGGTGCGACGGGCAAGGGCCGGACTACAAGACCCCAATCGTCCCCTTGGGTCTTTCATGTTTTTGGGGCCGACGGGTGTTGGGAAAACAGAGCTAACAAAGGCCTTAGCGGATTTCCTGTTTGATGATGAGACGGCAATGGTCCGCGTAGATATGTCAGAATATATGGAAAAACATTCTGTGGCGCGGTTGATCGGTGCCCCTCCCGGTTATATCGGGCATGAAAACGGAGGGGCGTTGACAGAAGCCGTGCGGCGGAGACCTTATCAGGTTATCCTTTTTGATGAAATTGAGAAGGCTCATCCGGACGTTCTGAATGTCTTGCTTCAGGTACTTGACGAGGGGCGATTGACAGATGGACAGGCGCGCTCTGTTTCTTTTCGGAATTGTCTGCTTATCATGACCTCTAATCTGGGAGCAGAATATCTGGTTGATCAGGTCGAAGAAGGAGAAAATGAGTCAGCGCGGCAATTGGTTATGGCGGCTGTAAAGGCCCATTTCCGTCCTGAATATCTCAATCGTCTGGATGAGATCATTATTTTTCGATCCTTGCAACGTGAGCAGATGACGAAGATTGTTGATATACAACTGAGCCGTCTACGAAAACTTCTGGCGGCCCGGGATATCGAATTTGAGCTTGATGAGGCTTCACGGGAATGGCTAGCGCAGGTTGGCTATGATCGTGCTTATGGGGCGCGTCCGCTCAAGAGGGTCATTCAGAAAAATCTTCAGGATCAACTTTCGGAAGAACTTCTTGCAGGCCGGATCAGTGAGGGGGACTCTGTGAGAGTCTTTTTTGATGGGAGGGGTCTTGTTATTAGCGGTGGTTCGTCCTGACATTATGTAATTTAGCTCTGCTATTTCTTCCGATTAGAGTAAATAGCGGGATCAGGAGTGTATTTCTGCGGTCTTTTTGAAGGTATTTTCAGACTTCTTCTGCCAGATTGATCACTAGGGGAAGTTTTTGTGAGGGGTGTTCGCTCTCCGTTTCTCTTTTCCTTCTAAGCTTAATGCCTTTCTTAAGCTTACGTGTTTCCGTTTTTGTGTTGGAAAATTGATTGTTTTTTCTGAATATTCGGGGGTACGATATTTTTTGACAGTCTTTTTAGTTGCAATTCTTGTGTGGGAGCAAGTTTGATCATGTCACCAATGCGTTTCATCTCATCCTGGAATCTGGCAAATTCGCTTTCATTTAGGTTATTAGGCACACGGATACGGAGCGGATCAACAAATCGGCCATCAACCATGACTTCATAATGCAGGTGAGAACCGGTTGAATTTCCTGTTGATCCGATATAACCAATGACTTGGCCTTGTCTTACCTTAACTCCTGTCCTGATCCCCTTCGCAAAACCAGACTGATGTCCATAAGCTGTTTTATAGCCATTATTGTGACGGATTATTGTATAATATCCATATCCTGTGGACCATTTTGCCTTTTCTACGATTCCATCACCTGCAGAGACAATTGGCTCTCCCTTTCTAGCCGCCCAATCTACACCGGTGTGTAGTTTTCTTTTATGAGTGATGGGGTGGCGTCTCATACCGAATTTGGATGACATCCTGGCATTTCTTGTGACAGGTTTGCGGAGGAGAAAGAGTTTGGAGCTTTTTCCGTTCTGATCATAATAGCCTACCTTTCCGGTGTTTTCGGAATAGAAACGATAGAACTGTTTTATTTCGTTACGTGTCTTAATTGCTGAGTAAAGCACTTCTGGCTTTGACTTTCCTCCTTCGTCTCCCTGAACATATAGCAGGTTCATGGAATCACCGGGCTGCACTTCACGATTAAAGTCAATGCTATATCCATGGACGCGGACAATCTGTTTAAAGATAGTGTCTGGAATTTTATTTTGCCTGCTTGTTCCAAAGAGGCTCTGGTAAAGTGATATGCCCTTTTTTGTCTCTTGTATTTTTTGCGTTTGGTTACCCGGATCTGTTAATGCGTTAACGTCATCAAGCGCTGTGAAATAAATGCTGTCAGGGGTATATTCGACAAGGCCGACGGTTGCTAAATGCTGTCCTTTTTTCTTAAAGGCGCTGATTTTTACGGGGTAAAAATGACCGTCATGGCTATTTTCAGTAAATTCGATACGAATAACATCGCCGTTTTTCAGCTTTTCTGTGGGATAGATTGGTTCCATTGCGGAGATGATGGCTTCCGCTTCCTTTATTGTCGCCCCGCTTTCCACAAGTATGGTTTTTAGGTTCCGTTTTTGTGAGATTTTTTCTTTTTTTTGCGTCGTTTTTATTTCTTCAATGTGATTCGAGTGCTGTTTTGATCTTGTTGGCTCCAAAGCGGTGACGTTATGTTGTGCTGTAGGGATGAATAATCTTGAGAAAGCGGCGCTAAAGAGACTCTTTTTTTCTTTATCGGAAAATATGGGGGCCTGTGGTGTCCCAAAATGGGAAGTCTTTACGGCTTCGAGGACAAGGGAATTGATTTTATCGTAACTTAGTCTGTGCTGCGTATCCTGAAATTCGCTTCCATCTATCGGAAGGTAAGAGAGCGTCACGACAACGTCTCTATCATCGGTCATCATTGAGGGTTGATATTTTTCTTCGTCAATGCTGCTGTAAAGCAGTTTGATTGGTTCGAAGGGGGGCAGATTTTCAATCTCTTCCGATTTTTCAGTGATGAGTCCGGCAATGATATTCACATGTGTTCGAACCTGAATGAATTCCATTCCGTTTTTTTGGATAACCGTTCCTTTTTCAATGATTTGTTTAAAAGCGGCTCCAATTTTGGACATAACACCGCGATCAGCCTTGCGGGAGGAGATTGTGAAGGGAAAGGGGTGATTTGTTGGGGAGACAAAACGGGCTTTCGCATCCCGAAAGTCCAGTGTTCCCTGTTGTAGTTCTGTTTTTCTGGTTGTGGAGTGGAAGGCACCGCTGATGAGCGCAAGTCCTGCGATCCCGGAGAGAAAGGAGCCGAGCATCCATCGCCAATTGGCGCGAATTTCAACCGAGCTTTCGTTTTCAAGAGGAGAAAGGGGCATAAGAAGACGAGCTTTTCGCCGTTCTGAATTTTCATTTGCGGCAGCCTCTCTGCTTCTTGGTGTTTTTCTGTTTGACGGGTTTTTGTTCTTCGGGAGGCGCACGTGACGGACAGGCTTTGCTGCAACGGAAGGCTTCGTGATGTCTTCCGTTTGCGTAAGATCTGCCTTTTTACTTTCGGGTTGGGAGATCAAGGAAGGGCGCGTTTCTTCCTGATAGTAACCTGTGGTGGGCTCTCTGATCTTTTTTTGTTTCAAGGAGTGTCGCTCCAGGGGTTGCGATTTATGATATGGTCCCAATTTTTCTGGAAGGCTAATTTTTCTTTTGTCTTCCTGTACAGTGTCTGTATGGATATTTTTTGACCTGTTTTCTGTGCTTTTCAGATAGAGATCACCCGCTCTGTTCATTTTTTCTTATTTTAAATAGTGCTCCTGCCTACAAATTCTGGAATGGCTATTCCTTTTTTCCGTAAATTTTTCTCCATCAAGACTGATGAGAAAAGAGACTAATAAGAAAACAGGAAGAAAACCACAAAAATAATAGTTAAAGGACAGAAAAAGACGAAGCGGTGTTTATTTCCTCTTTTATCCAAGTTCTTTTCTTTTTTGTTGCAGACCCTGATTTTATCCGAACCTATATTTTTTTACCTCACGAGATTTTTTGTTCATTCTTCTCCTGTTTCGTTCGCGGTTCGTAATCCACATCTGCCCGAGGCCTAGATTGTGAAGAATGATTTTCATTTTGGATCTGTATTGCAGAGGGTGCCGTGTTTCATTTAAATATTGGAGCCTTTTTTCTACGCAAATCATTAATGAAAAGTTAACTTAAATGATGTGAAAAGATTATTTTGTAATGTTTCCATATCTTAAATAACTTACTTTATAATACGTGTAATTTTTCATATCATTTTCAATGAAAGTATGGCGTTATTATGACATTTACTGTTTTTTAGCGGTTTTTTAGCGGTTTTTTAGCGGTTTTTTAGCGGTTTTTTAGCGGTTTTTCAGATTAGTTTTTTATTTTCGGGGTGAGTGAGAAAAGCGAGCGTTCTGGCTCATCCACGGGAGCTTTTTTTTGGGTCTGATTTTAATAAGGATGATACCCGCTTCGTTTTTGTTGTTTTTTGTGCAGATTATTTGATGTAATGCGATTTGTCCTATTCTGTTTCTTGAGCATTTTCAGTTATTTTGAATCAGAAACATGAAATTCTGATTTTGAAGGGAATTGTTTTTCTATTTTTTTGTTCTGTTGTTTTTTATTCTTCCGGAGGTTGACAATATCATTACAGGGGATTAGCTTTGTTTTCTGGCAGGGATCATTTTTAAATGTTTCTTTGTTCTTTATAGTTTTGCTTTTTAATTTGTAGCACGCTCTTTGACATTGTTTTTTTAAAAGAAAGAGAAACGTGGGTGGCAATTTCCTGCGGTGTCCTTGGTTTTCCAGGGGCAGTAGGTTTTTTGTCGACTGACGTTTTTCTTAAACTCATATCGTTTTGGTGACCAATTTTTTGGTCTCCATTTTGTGACGATTGTGTTTGGGACTCGTTAAAAAATGTTAGTGACAGTAAGCCAGTTAAACATGATTAAACTTGAGAGTTTGATCCTGGCTCAGAACGAACGCTAGCGGCTAGCCTAATACATGCAAGTCGAACGCTCTAGCAATAGGGAGTGGCAGACGGGTGAGTAACACGTGGGAACCTGCCCAAGGGTACGGAATAACTCGGGGAAACCTGAGCTAATGCCGTATACGTCCTCCGGGAGAAAGATTTATCGCCCTTGGATGGTCCCGCGCCTGATTAGCTTGTTGGTGGGGTAATGGCCTACCAAGGCGACGATCAGTAGCTGGTCTGAGAGGATGTACAGCCACACTGGGACTGAGACACGGCCCAGACTCCTACGGGAGGCAGCAGTAAGGAATATTGGACAATGGGCGAAAGCCTGATCCAGCTAAGCCGCGTGAGTGAAGAAGGCCTTAGGGTTGTAAAACTCTTTCAGTGGGGAAGATAATGACTGTACCCACAGAAGAAGCCCCGGCTAACTCCGTGCCAGCAGCCGCGGTAATACGGAGGGGGCAAGCGTTGTTCGGAATTACTGGGCGTAAAGGGCGCGTAGGCGGGTTATTTAGTCAGGGGTGAAAGCCCGGAGCTTAACTCCGGAACTGCCTCTGATACTGGTAGCCTTGAGTCCGGGAGAGGTGAGTGGAATTCCTAGTGTAGAGGTGAAATTCGTAGATATTAGGAGGAACACCAGTGGCGAAGGCGGCTCACTGGCCCGGTACTGACGCTGAGGCGCGAAAGCGTGGGGAGCGAACAGGATTAGATACCCTGGTAGTCCACTGCTGTAAACGATGGATGCTAGCTGTCGGTAGGTTTTCCTATCGGTGGCGCAGCTAACGCATTAAGCATCCCGCCTGGGGAGTACGATCGCAAGATTAAAACTCAAAGGAATTGACGGGGGCCCGCACAAGTGGTGGAGCATGTGGTTTAATTCGAAGCAACGCGCAGAACCTTACCAGCTCTTGACATCCCGGTTTTAGTTACCAGAGATGGTTTCTTTCAGTTTGGCTGGACCGGAGACAGGTGCTGCATGGCTGTCGTCAGCTCGTGTCGTGAGATGTTGGGTTAAGTCCCGCAACGAGCGCAACCCTTGCCCTTAGTTGCCATCA
>JAQRMX010000009.1:37500-47210 GCA_028599125.1 Alphaproteobacteria bacterium
CTTTGACGAGATCGAAAGACAGGGCGACTGCGTTGCCATTGCGCTTGACATTAAGGGTTACTTCGAGAATCTGGATCACAGTCGAATAAAGGAGGTCTGGTGCGATCTGCTCCAAGTTGATTGCCTGCCGCCTGATCACTACACCGTCTTCAAGAACGTTACCCGGTACCATGTGGTAGACCGAAAGGACGTGTACCGCCGCCTCGGGTTCATCAAGATGGTCAAAGTGAATGGTTTTTCTCGTGAGCGCTGCACCGTGCCATTTCAGAAGAACCTGAAACAGCTTTGCTCGCCCGCTGAGTTCTGCAAGAAGATATGTGGGGGCGACCCAAGCCTTCCTAGCCTGATAAGGTCCAATGCCGACGAGGACGGCAATCTACTGAGCCACGGGGTCCCACAGGGTGTGCCGATATCCAACCTGATCGCCAACTTCTACCTGCTCGATTTCGATGTTGCGATGAACCAGTACGCCACAGCGCGCGGTGGGTCTTACATGCGATATTCAGACGACATACTTCTGATTGTGCCGGGTGGATCCAAGGAAGCGGACGAAACCGAGGCATTTGCCGTCAGCAAGATACACAAATACGGTGAAACTATGGAGATCAAGGAGGCCAAGATCTGCATAGTTGGCTTTCAGCGCACCAAAGACGCTTTAACCTTTCAACACGTGCGCGGACTACAGGGAAAGAACGGCTTCGAGTATCTAGGATACCGGTTCGATGGCAGACAAGTCTATGTGCGCGACAACACCATATCGCGTCTATATAGGAAGGTAGCGCTTTCGGCGAAGGGTGTTGCGTCTAAATCCGCCAATGCGCATCCGAATATGAACGCCTCCGAGATACTGGCAACGTTTAACTACTCCAATTTCAGCCAGAAATTCAGCCGTGTCTGTCCTGAAAAATTTTTGTCCAACGACTACAGCACATGGACGTTTTACAGCTATCTCAAGCGCGCATCCAAGACCTTTGGTGCGCGCGGCGCTCCCATCCTGCCACAGGTGCGCAACTTCAAAGCCTTTATGAAAGAGCGCATTGCTAAGGCGGTGGTCCAAGCCGTGGCCCGACGTGACCAAGGTTCAAAGATATCGGAGTAGAGGTATAATTGGATACCATAGTGCTTTTTCAGTTTACTAACTATCATCGGGCTGTCACCCTACTCACACGAATCGAATTTTCATCCTCCGCCACCTCCGTCGTGCCGCAGTAGGTCAGGTTCACCGGATAAATCGTTAGCGGCTATGCGTCCACTTTAGATGAGCGGTTCGCTATGTTGCATGGCTTTGAAGGTGAAGCCTTCCTTTTTCATCGCCAGTGTATTTTTCACAGGTTGAAAACTAGTAGCGTTAGACTGCACAATGATCTTGTACTCATAGGCTGTACCTTTTCCCAGAGTAGCTGAATGAAAGCATTGATCTCATCCCGTTTTGCGGGATTTATGAATATACATGGTAGACCGATGAGTGCGCTGGACTAAATCGTAGAACATTGCAGCGGTCATTGGCTCGATCATGAAATCTAATGCCTTAATGTTTCGGTACGTTAGAGATTTTCCATAAAATTAAACATACCAGAAAATGATCGGAACAGAATCTTAACGGTCTTCCATCGACTCTTATCTTTGGATAAAATGGCCAAAGATCGTCTGGCACCACTTTATATCACCAAAGGTGAAATGAGTGTATTCCACCTTTGGCCTGTCCCCTTCCCAAAAGAAGGAATATTATATAGCAACAACTTATTGCAATTGCAGACAGCGAAGGTAAAATCAGCGGACGATTTACAGTCCCGCCTCCTATCCCCATTGGAGGCCAAACTCGTGCAGTTTGTTGGTAGCGCGGTCAATTACGGAGACGCTTCCTGTGGAGGCGTGTCATGTCACGACCAAGGAACGCTGCCGGATGACTACAGCGACGGATATAGGCCGGCAACAGACAAGTGTTGTTGGATGGCGTTTCAGGTCTGACCCGCTTGCTCAAACATTCATACTGAAGCAAGGTCGCTACATTGGCGGCGTTGATTTATGCTTTACTGTGAGAAAGATGCGTGTTGTGTGATTGTTTAGATCAGGGAAGCCACTATAGGCAGACCCGATCAAAATATCATCGCGGAACGCGCATGTTCAGGCCAGATAATATCAATCTGGGGGAGAGCATACAGGGATTGAACGGGCTTCTGCTGCGGCTTGATGCGGGCACTGAATACGCCACCGTGATTTTGAGTTTCGGTTGGCTCGCATTTCCTTATGTATCAAACTTCATCTAGTGAATAACTCCTTGAAATAAAAGGAGTTATCCGCTTCTTGTTTGTCAAAAAGTGATGCATTTTCAAAAAAGATCAAACTGTTGGGGCGTTTTTTGCGCGGCATTGCGGTTTCCACCTGTGAAGGTAAGCATGTTTTCATATTGTTTATCTGTAAACGTAATGATGTGCACTTTGCCATAGGGTGGAATGGTAGCTTTGACCTTGTTTGCTTGGGCATCAGCACTATCATAACCGTAACACCAGCGCAGGTAGACAGAAAATTGTGACATTTCAAACCCCATATTCAGAAGCTCATTGCGGAATTTGCTTGCTGCAGACCGCTCTTTTTTGGAGCCGACAGGTAAATCAAATAAGACAAGTAGCCACAAAATACGATATCCCGACAGATGTATGGTCATAAAAAGTGTGTTATTGATTTCGGGTAGGCGAGCCTCTTTCTGGAACTTTCCAGAACGTCACAAAATGACTGCGTTACATGCAACATAGTCACAGAGACTGGGCTATCATCGCCATTGTGATTGAGCAGATCAATGTCCAGCAAACCGGCGAGGGCCCGTTTGGTTTCAGGAGAGAGCCGCAGTGACTGATCATCTTTGATCCGGCTTGCTATCAAGTTGTCTACAAGCGGACGATAAGGCTCCATCAGATCATCAACCAGGCAGAAGGGGTTTTCCAGGTTGCTGTGATGAATGCCCAGTGCCGGGGTCAAGCCGCATGCGCTCACGGCACGGGCCATAGCTGCCCGCAGAATTGCATAGCCGTAATTAAGTGGACTATTGGGATCTTCGGTCCCTGCGGGGATGGTTTTGCGGCGAAACTCTTTTCCAAATAGGGCTTGCCAATAGCGGCGTGCTGCCTGTGCTTCCAGATTATCCGGATCCCCGGAACGTACACGTGCGGAGATAGCTTTGATTCCTTCATCTCTCCCCTTTTGGTGGTAGAGAATGTCTCCCTGCTGACTTATTTTCAACCGTACTACCTGCTGCCAAAGGCGCTTTTTAAGGGACGGGGCAGCGGCTATTTGTGCATTCAGGCGTCGGACATGCTGGGTGTGGCCGGATTGCGGCCAGAAAAATCCAGCAGGGTGGTAGGTGCTGCCGGTAACCACCACGCTGGCACCCGCACCTGCCAATGCCAGTAGCAGGTTGCTTGAGATAGATACACCTTTACCGGCAATCAGTACACTAACGCTGTCTATCGGAATGTGGCTGTCAACACGGTCCCTGCGCTTTTCTATGCGGATGAAGCCTCTGTCTTTGGAGAGACAGGTGCCGGGAGAAAGAATTT
This sequence comes from Alphaproteobacteria bacterium, assembly GCA_028599125.1. Taxonomy (GTDB): domain Bacteria; phylum Pseudomonadota; class Alphaproteobacteria; order Rhizobiales; family NORP267; genus JAQRMX01. The sequence goes on from JAQRMX010000009.1 coordinate 41,055, forward strand.
CTATCACGCGGCCAGGCACGATTTACAGCTTTTTTCCACTGAATGTGAGTTTTCCTAATACATCTATGTGTGCTTTGCGGGTATTGTACTTCAGGATGGCTGTAAATTGCAGAGGGAAGACCTCTTTTGCAGCTGAATTAACAGGTGCGTAAGCAATATTAACGTTACCTGGGCTGGGAGAAATTTTCTTGACCAGTGCAACAATCTGCTCAGGTTTATCCAACACGATCACATCTCCCTTATGCAGCCGCATCAGAAACTTGGCTGTAGGGTGAGGGCGGCTTTGGAAAGGCTTTTTTGTTTTGTACGCTAAAAAAGCCTCATGATTGTAGATGGCGACGCCCTTTACAAGGCTTTTTCCCTCGCTTGTGACCCACCAGAAATCAATGTGATGGACGCCCCCATGCTCATAATAATTAGTATGCGTCAGATCACCCTGCTGATGATGAATTTCTATCAGTCGTGAAGCTTTTTTCGGTTCTTTAACAAAATTATGTACTTTTTTACATGCTTTTTCTTTTTCCTCCTCTGTTTTTCCCTTGCCAGGTGTTTGTTTCAGGGCTGTCTCTTTGTGTAATGGTCCTTCCACGCCATGATCCACCCGGTGAGACACATACATCTGGTCTATCAATTTTTTGATCTGTTCACGAAGGCATTTTTTATCCATCGGGCACGGCAGTTTAAGCTCTTTGTAAGTGTGACCATTTTTATCTTCTTCATCTTCTCTGGCAGACGCCTTTTGCGCGGTCTGAATCATCCCCCGGCTCAGCAAGACGATCGCGAGTGCATCCATTGCGTGGTGGCGGTGATCTTCACGGTCTTTGTCGAAAAAAGAAAACCATTGTCGTCGTGCTTTAGCCGTGAGCTTGCCTGGAGAAACTTGCACATCATGACAAATCAGATGTATGTATTTTTTAGCAACTTTGCTCATATATCTGGTATCATTGAGCAGACTGGAGAGCCAGTTATCTTCTTCTTTCAGGTATTCCATAGCCTCTGCTTCAAAACGTCGGCGTTTGTTTTGGGGTAGGGTCTCTATTCGTTGCAGAAGGGCTTGATAGCCCTGCTCGTCATTATTGGATTTGAAGTATTCGTAAGGAGTTTGGTTGCCCTTCATTTTATTGGCATCACGTGTGGCCAATGTTAGGTTGGGAAAGGAATCGTCCAGTGTCTGCGAACGTGGCAGGATGTGCTCAATATGTACGTTATTGCTGAACAGGTCGCTGATACTGATAGTTTTTCCTGTGTAAGGGCATTTACGTTCACAGGGATCGGGACTTAATTCTTCCCAGAGCCTGTATTTCAATTTGTCCTGATGGCTTGCTTTTTCCGCGATGCCTGCTGCGTTCCCTGAGTTTTTGCAGGCCTCTTCCATTCTCTCGTAAAGCTTCTTTTGTTTTTTGCTTCTTTTGTTAACTTCATCAAGTTGCTTTTTGTTCAGTTTCATTTCCCGTGCTAGCTCAATGGCCACCTTTTTGGGCAAGCCGTAGGTGTCAATAATGGCATTAATGACACAGCGTAATTGATTGAGGGCGATATGCACTGACGGATTTCCGATAATGCCGAATCTTTTTTCCTCTGTGGCGGTGCGGTGTTCGTGGTGCATGCCAATCTCAGGCAGTGCTTCGGCGTAATAAGGGAGGCGCATGTTTTTCTGGATGTCATTTTTCTGATGGTATTGAGGAGTACCGGAAAGTGCCTCTATCGCCTCGGTCGGACTCATATAACGGTTGGTCTCTTTGTCCATGCAGGTAGAGGAGATATGCCCTACAAGCTCTCCCAGTGCCCGGGTGGAGAAGCGTGCTGTACCGCTCTCAAGCCTGGCTTCCGCCAGGGCCTCTGCGGTGTCCCAGCTGAGTTGCCAGTCATCCATGAGCCTTTGAATACACTCATCATCGTCCATGTTTTTCTGTAACAATTCAATGACAGCCGTTTTATCTTCAGCGGTCATACGATACCAGCGTTCGCCGAACAAATCTTTTTCGCTCATCAGCAGATCGGTGGCCATGCCATGCAACTTGCTGTCTTTTTTGGCCTCTTTGAGGTTACATGTTGTCTGTGGATGTAATTTCAGATCCCGCCACAGTTTGCTGCCCAAGGTGATTTTTGCTGTCTTTTGCAGCTTTTTGAAGAGCAGTAGCCGTTCTTCATCAGTCAGATGCCGGTCGGCCACGCCACCTGGGGGGCGGATTTTCAGATTGTTAATATCTTGCCAGGCGCGGAATTGCTGCGCCAGTGGGTCGGCCACATAGGCTCGCGGCAGGCCTTTTTCCCAGTAAATCTGACAGCGCCCGCGTTCTACTTCTTTCAGGGGTCGCTGGGTGTAAATAATCTCATGGAGGAGATCCCAGTCATCAGACGACAATTTGTGATGCGGTGACTGTTTCTGTGCCTCTCGGATGCTTTTAAATTCTTTTTCATACATGTCACGCTCGGTTTGCAAGCCTTCGCGTTTTAATTCTTCGCTGCTTCCGCGGTTATCCAGCACGGGTAAGCCATCCTCTATCCGTGAGGCAAAATATGCCCCCAAGCTACCGGTTCCTCCGTGGGCCTGCCGGTAATCTTCAATTTCCTGTCGGAGAGTATTAATTCCTACGAGAATTTTGGAAGAGCTTTCCTTGTCTTCTTTTCGGTTACTTTTGAATCCCCGGCGCTGATTGAGGGCAAACAGCACACGTCCCAGAGCGTAGGGAGGCAGGGGTGTATCCAGCGCGGCTGCGCGCAAGTGGTAAGGTGTCTGATGTTCACGTCCCAAATCGGTGATCTGCTTATGTTTACAGTCAGCGACCTGTCTGCGCTCAGTGGCAGACTCAGGCATGAAGCCCAGATTAGTAAGTTTGTTCAAAAGTTTGTCCCGTCGGCGCAGGAAACGGTCACGTTGCCGTCGCATTGACCTTTTCTGCCGCCGTTTTGCCGCGAGAGGGGCTTGCGTTTTATCCTCGCGCCCCCCATTGAACTTTCGTACGCCCATGTCAACGATGCGTTGAGGGTTATTATCCTCATCAACTTCAACAATAGCCCAGCCAATTGAGGACGTGCCCATATCAATTCCAAGGTGATAGTTTATTTCTTTTTTCATAAGTTGGTCCCTTATCCGGTCCCTCACTAGTTTTTTGGGGTCATGAATAAAAATAATTGAAAAATATATTCGCAGGAACAAATCTTCTCCATATATACACAATGTTTCTTCTTTTCATAAAAACTTTTTAAAAACTTTTGGAAGACATTTATTCAAAATAGTGATGGAAGGGTTACTGTGCACGTTCAGGGGATCGTTTTGTCCTGTTCCTTTTATTTTGTGATGAAGCTCTTTTCGTCAAGTCCCAATCAGACAAGGACGTGCTTGTTGTGGGCATGAAGCCGTGGTGGGTCTGCTTTTTTAATTTTTTCGGGTGGCCACATGAGTGACGGTATGAGTTTTATGATTATCTATTGACAATAGCTTTTATGTTCTGCGATAATGATCTTATTGGGTCTTTCAGCGGATTTGGTCTTAATTTAAGAAAGTGCGGTCTGACTTAATGGAAGGTTTATAAAAGGCTTAATTGGGAAATGCGAGCCAACTGGTAACAAAAGATTTTTAATCTTGCAAAATTGGGAGGCGGCTACGGCTTGTCTCCCTTTTTATTTGGGGTTTTAGCGTTTTTTGCTGATTTTAGTTGGTGGTTTGGTATGACAGCTGGCGGTACCGGATGTTTTAAGCGCGCTTTTTTAGCGCCCCTTATGTTTTTGAGGCTGTCTGCCTTGCCGGATTGACGGGAGGTTCGGGGTAGGGGGAGTCGTCTGTAGAGCTTCTGTCGGGACAAGCCTTTTTATTCCGATTGCTTCGCATTTCACGATGTGTTACGATCTCTCGTCTGCTGTCGTAGATAGATCAGTGTTCCAGTTGGTTTGCATTTCCCTGTGGGCTTCCCTTCTTAGCTCGTTGATCTGACAGTTGTAGGATTGATCACCTCAAACACCCGGTCCAGATCTTCCAGCAGGAACCCATCAGGCAGCGTTCTCCTCCACTCTGGCCCCCCCCACCGGCGGCTTCCATAAACCTCCTCTCCCGGTAGAGGAGTTCGGTGGTCTTCCCCTTTCATTCTGGCGGCAACCTCTTCCAAAATCCCCGGTCCCTCTCTTCGGCTATCACCCTCGCCTTCGCAAACGGTTCCACCAGTTTGCTCACTTCGCTTTCCATGGTAGGGGGATGATCTGCAAGCAAAAGGTACGCAAACGTCCCAATCCTGCAAGCTAACGCCATTACAAACGTTGCAAATCCCTTCATAATTATCTTCCTCAGTTAGGTTGGCTCGTATTTCCCTATGTGCTAGACTTAGACTTAGATCTAAGTTAAAGACCCACGAGTTCCGGTTGGCTCGCATTTCCCTATGTGCTAGACTCAATCACCATCTCACGCCCCTCAGCTTTATGTTCCGGTTGGCTCGCATTTCCCTATGTGCTAGACTGTTACCCACGGCTGCAACTGAATCCCCACGGTTCCGGTTGGCTCGCATTTCCCTATGTGCTAGACTATAAAATACTCAATACTTGCAAAAAATGGGTTCCGGTTGGCTCGCATTTCCCTATGTGCTAGACTCCGATGCGTATGTGTATTCGTATGTGTGCTGTTCCGGTTGGCTCGCATTTCCCTATGTGCTAGACTCAAATCTGCAAATTCAGAATAGGTTTCTCGTTCCGGTTGGCTCGCATTTCCCTATGTGCTAGACTTCACGCCTGTTATTTTAGATAAGCGTCTTAGTTCCGGTTGGCTCGCATTTCCCTATGTGCTAGACTAGTCAGTCTTAATTGTATCCGCCTCACTCTGTTCCGGTTGGCTCGCATTTCCCTATGTGCTAGACTAAATCCGACCCCCCATTTGAAATATGTAATGTTCCGGTTGGCTCGCATTTCCCTATGTGCTAGACTACAGGCAATCCCCTGTATCGCAGACCGGAGTTCCGGTTGGCTCGCATTTCCCTATGTGCTAGACTTTGTTGTGAAGTTTTATTTTGCTCGAATAGTTCCGGTTGGCTCGCATTTCCCTATGTGCTAGACTATAAACATTTTAGAAGAGCTCAAAATTCCTGTTCCGGTTGGCTCGCATTTCCCTATGTGCTAGACTTATAGATAAGTCTTTAAATGTTATCGCCCGGTTCCGGTTGGCTCGCATTTCCCTATGTGCTAGACTCCGTCTTGTAAAGTTCCCCCGCAAAGAGTAGTTCCGGTTGGCTCGCATTTCCCTATGTGCTAGACTCCGTCTTGTAAAGTTCCCCCGCAAAGAGTAGTTCCGGTTGGCTCGCATTTCCCTATGTGCTAGACTCTATATGACAATAAATGCGCAGTAAAGAAAGTTCCGGTTGGCTCGCATTTCCCTATGTGCTAGACTTATACAGGTGGAACCCCCCTGAAGGGGTCTGTTCCGGTTGGCTCGCATTTCCCTATGTGCTAGACTTAAATTTAAGCACAAGGTTCACTGATCTTGTTCCGGTTGGCTCGCATTTCCCTATGTGCTAGACTCCAGTTGACGAATTGTTTGAAAAATACGGTTCCGGTTGGCTCGCATTTCCCTATGTGCTAGACTTCAAACATATGGATGATTTCCGCGAGTCTGTTCCGGTTGGCTCGCATTTCCCTATGTGCTAGACTTAAACTATATCATCAAACCATAGCGCGCCGGTTCCGGTTGGCTCGCATTTCCCTATGTGCTAGACTAAAGAAATTGTCATTGATAAGTCTGACAGGTTCCGGTTGGCTCGCATTTCCCTATGTGCTAGACTCGATAGCACCGACCCCTGCCACCACCGCCTGTTCCGGTTGGCTCGCATTTCCCTATGTGCTAGACTGCTGGAAAGAGGAAGCTGCTTCTGTTTTGGGTTCCGGTTGGCTCGCATTTCCCTATGTGCTAGACTGCCGAGCGAATCATATATACATGTGTTTGTGTTCCGGTTGGCTCGCATTTCCCTATGTGCTAGACTTTACCAATGGTGGTTATTATAAGGACGACGGTTCCGGTTGGCTCGCATTTCCCTATGTGCTAGACTTAACACAATCAAAACATCCTTTTCACTTGGTTCCGGTTGGCTCGCATTTCCCTATGTGCTAGACTTCCCCATAACTAATGACGATCGTAGGTGGTGTTCCGGTTGGCTCGCATTTCCCTATGTGCTAGAC